>SCVK01000387.1 GCA_004297075.1 Chitinophagaceae bacterium | reverse complement strand
CCAGTTGCGGGCGCCGGAACCAAATTAAGACCCCATACCTATACCCAACCCAAAGCCCTGATCCCCATTGCCGGAAAAACGATCCTGAGTTTTATCGTGGATCAGTTGCGGGAAGCAGGCATCAACGAATATATTTTTATTGTAGGTTATCTGGGCGAAAAGATCCAGGACTATGTAAAACAGACTTACCCCGATCTAACCACCCATTTTGTATTCCAAAACGAGCGGCAGGGTACCGGTCATGCCATTGAATTGACCAGGAACATTGTAGGTAACGATGAAGTGTTTGTGGTGCTCGGAGATACTATCTGCGAGTATGATGTGAAAGAAGTGGTGAATAGTCCCTACAGTATGCTCGGTATTAAAAAAGTAGACGACCCGCGCAATTTCGGGGTAGCTTCTATTGATGAAGAAGGATTTATTGAACAGGTGGTAGAAAAACCTGCGATCCCGAAAAGTAATATGGCCCTGGTGGGTTTATACAAGATCAAGGAAACCCATTTCCTGTTCGAATGCCTGCATCACCTGTTTACGCAGGATATCAAAACCTTTGGTGAGTATAACCTCACAGATGCGCTGGACTGTATGATCAAACGCGGTGCCAGGTTCAAAGCCTTTAAAGTGAAGAACTGGTTCGACTGCGGTAAAAAAGAAACCCTGCTCGAAAGTAATGCCACCCTGTTAAAGAAATTCGGGGGTAACACAACAGATGGACATGAGTACAAAGAAACCATCATCATTCCTCCTGTAAGTATTGCACCAGGATGTGATATTTCTAATTCTATTATCGGTCCGCACGTGGCCATTGGTGCCAATACCTCTATCAAAAACTCTATCGTGCGCGACAGTATCATTGGTTCTTATACCAACCTCGACGAAGTGGTGCTCGATAATTCCCTTATCGGCAGCGATGCCTCTGTAAAAGGATTGAGCCGCAGCCTGAATATCGGGGATAATACAGAGATCGATTTTGGGTAGGAATTTTAAAATGTGGTAATTTGAAAATTTGAAAATGGTTTTCAGATTCACTCATTTTCAAATCAGTACATTTTCAAATTTTCAAATTCTCCTCATGTCTTCCTCGATTACCCGGTTGTTCAAAATTCAATTCCCCATCATTCAGGCAGGTATGATTTGGGCCAGTGGATGGAAACTGGCCAGCGCCGTCAGCAATGCCGGTGGTCTGGGATTGATTGGTGCGGGTAGTATGTATCCCGCCGTGCTGCGCGAACATATACAGCAGTGCAAAACAGCTACTGATAAGCCTTTTGGTGTGAATATTCCGTTGATGTATCCCGACATCAAAGAACTGATTAATATTATTGTAGAAGAGAAAGTTCCCGTTGTTTTCACCAGTGCCGGTAATCCTAAAATCTGGACGGCCTACCTGAAAGAGAGAGGCATCAAAGTGGTACATGTGGTCAGCAGCAGCCAATTTGCCAAAAAAGCAGAAGAAGCCGGTTGTGATGCTGTAGTGGCCGAAGGTTTTGAAGCCGGTGGTCATAACGGAAGAGAAGAAACTACTACCCTGGTATTGATTCCGCTGGTAAGGGCCGCTGTAAAAATACCGGTGATAGCCGCCGGAGGAATTGCCACTGGCAGGCAGATGCTGGCTGCACAGGTACTTGGTGCCGATGGTGTTCAGATCGGCAGCCGTTTTATCTGCAGTCCGGAAGCTTCTTCGCATATCGCTTTTAAAGAAGCGGTGATCAAAGCAGGAGAAGGAGATACACTGCTAAGCATGAAAAAACTCATGCCCGTGCGGTTATTAAAAAATCGTTTTTTTGAAGAAGTGCGTGCCGCTGAACAGCGGGGTGCATCTGAAGAAGAACTGCAACATATCCTCGGCCGTGCCCGCGCCAAACGAGGCATGTTTGAAGGCGATCTCGAAGAAGGCGAACTGGAAGTAGGCCAGGTAAGCGCACTGATCAAAAACATCATACCTGCCGGAGAAATTGTGAAAGAGATCTGGGAAGAATACCAGGCTTCTTTGCAGCAATTGTCAATGGTGAATGGGCAATGGTGAATGGTGAATGGTCAGTGGTGAGTAGTGAGTAGGCAGTTAAAGAGGAAGTGCCTTCCATTGCCCATTGACAATTGCCCATTGACAACTCACTACTGACTACTCACCACTCACTTCCTCAGTCTGCTTTTGGCAGGCCCATCGCTTCCCATTCTTCTTTCGAAGGTCCGTATACGCCGGGCACGGGTAATCCTGCTAAACGCATTAGTATGGTTAACTGGCCGCGGTGGTGGATCTGGTGCATCACGGTTACCCATAGGGAAAATCCTTTTTTCCAGGTTTCGCCATACATGGGGCTTTCTTCCTGTAAGGTATTGTCTGTACAGTTTTTTACTGCCTGTTTTACCATTTCAACAGCTGCTTTATAAGCGGTTACGATCTCTGCTGCTGTTTTGTATTCCTTATTTTCATACCCCACCACCGGAAAACCTGCCTCGTGCGGAATGCCGGCTGCACAATTAATAATATGGTTGGCGAGCCGTTGAATAGAGCGATGATCGTGTACCAGGTCTTTGGTTAAACTTTCATCGGTCAGCTTTTCAAAGCAGGAAATGGTGGCTGCGGCTTCTGATTCCCACACGCCGGTAAAATGTTGAATGGAACTGAACATAGGATTTGATTATTTATGGATATAAATACCATCTGCCTGCGAAACAGATGTTACGGTGAGGTCATTAATACATACATTCTCCGGTAAGGATGCACAGTAAAATGCGATATCAGCCACATCACTCGCATACAGCGGAATAAAACCATCGTACACCTGTTTGGCCTTGGTTGCATCTCCTTTAAAACGTACCATGGAGAATTCTGTTTCTGCAGCACCGGGATGAATGGCGGTTACTTTAATGCGGTGAGGTAACAGATCAATGCGCATGGCTTTGCTCAGAGCATCTACTGCATGTTTACTCGCGCAATAACCATTGCCTTCCTTGTAAACCAGTTTGCCGGCTACCGAACCCATGTTGATGATATGTCCTTTTTTGCGTGCCGTCATATACGGCAATACCGCTTTGGTAACATACATCATGCCTTTAACATTGGTATCAATCATGGTATCCCAGTCGTCGAGGTTGGCATTTTCAAAACTATCGCGTCCTAGTGCCAGACCGGCATTGTTCACCAATACATCGATCGTTTTCCATTCAGCAGGTAAGTTCTCGATGGCAGCAAAAACAGCTTTCCTGTCCTGCACATCAAATACAAGCGGTAACGCTTTCACCTGGTATTTAGTTTGCAGTTCCGCAACCAATGCGTTCAGCCTGTCGGCCCTTCTTCCGGTAACAATACAGTTCCATCCGTCAGTGGCAAATTTTTCAGCAATGGCTTTGCCAAAACCTGAACTGGCACCGGTAATCAAGATAATTTTATCCATATAAAAGATTGAAGTAAAGAGGGATCACAAAAGTACAGGAATGCGGTTGTTCCATTATGGCACTTACCGAAAAGTGAATAAGTAAAAGGGCTTTTTACCTGATCAGTACCACCGTTCCTTTCCTGAATACCGTATTACCGAGATAGTCTACACCCGATGCCTGGTACACATAGGCGCCGCTGGCTTGCGCCACGCCGGCAAAATTACCGTCCCATCCTTTATTCTCTTCAGTGGTGGTGAAGAGGAGTTGTCCCCAGCGATTGTAAATGCTGAAATAAGTAAGTTTACTGATGCCCGCAAGACTGGGTCTGATCACATCATTCTTGCCATCTCCATTAGGGGTAAAGCCGGAAGGAACCAGGATATCCGGCCCGTTTTTGAATACACGAACCAATACCTGGTCTTCTGCAAAACAGGCACCTTCACTCACTCTTACCGTATAACGGATCGAATCTATGTTGTTGTCGAATACAGCTACCGGGTTGGCGATATTGGGATTGTTGAGATAATCTGCAGGCATCCATACATAACCCGTTCCGCCACTGGCATTCAATTGTAATGGCTGCGAAGGAACGGCGAATGTATCTTTTCCCGCACTGGCTATTACAGGTGGAATAACGGTAACCAGTATGGTATCCGTAACCGGTTTGGGACAGCCAACTGTATTGGTAGCCGTTAAAACATAGGCTGTAGTGCGGGTGGGGCCGGCAACCGGTGTTAAGGTATTTTCATTAATGAGTGTAGCGGCCGGATTCCATTTAAATGAGTTGCCAACAACAGAACCGTTTAACTGGGCGCGGGTTCCGTAACAGATAGTGATATCAGATCCGGCACTGGCCGTTGGATAAGGCGCCACCGTTACAGCCACAGAGTCTCTTGCCTGGCATTTGCCCAGATTGGCAATTACATAATATTTCGTGTTTACCAGGGGTTGCACCAATGGGTTTTTGATATTTTGTATAGTTGCGCCCGAGGAACTGGTCCATTGGTAACTCAACGCATCACTCACCGGCCGTAACCGAAAGGTATCCGTTAGGCAGATACCCGTATCTACCCCTGCTTTTACCGAAATGAATTGCAACACGTTTACGGTTACTGTATCCGTGTTGGCGCAACCATTGTCATTAACAGATACATAGTACTTCGTGGTATCCCTGGGAAATACCAATGGCGAATTGGTGGCCCGGTTAAGGATCCGGGTGCTGTTGGGACCCACAGATGGTGTCCACAAAACGCTGCCACTACTGATATTTACTTTTAAGGCAAGTGTATCGTTGCTGCAGATCAGGGTATCGCGGAAGGGAAGGTTCAGCGTGGGTTTGTCAAGAATGGTTACTGTTTTGGTAACCGTATCAACACAGCCTACATTATTGGCCACGATCATTTTCACCTGCACGCTGGTGGCAGCTGTATATTTCCAGGCAGTGTCTTTGCTGCGGGCCGTATCTGCCAGGGTATTGGTATCGCCAAAATCCCAGATTCTGCCGGTGATGGATCCGTACTTTGTTTTGGACGTATCTGAGAACACATAATTATTCAGGAAACAGGTGCCGGTAACCGTAAAGCCGGGATTGAAACCCGGATATACTTTTACCACAGCCGTGGTAGAATCCTGGCAACCACCCACTGCGGTCACTTTTAGTTTAACGGTGTAAGTACCACTGTCTTTTCCGCTTTTTAAATAGTCGTAGGTAGGTGTTGGACTGGTGGATACATCTGTATTGATGCCAGGCACGCCGAAGTCCCAGAGGTAAGAATCAATATTAGAACTGGTTGATTCATTCTGAAACGAAAGTGTGGTACCGTTGCAGGTTACATAGGTAGGTTTCAGTATGGCGCCGGTAAGGGTACAATCATTGATGCTGATCTGGAAATCTTTTCTGTGTTCCGATATCTTGATGCCATTCCTGTACTCTTCTACCAGCACTGCCATCAGATATACACCCGTAGTGGCCGGAGCAATGCCCGTAACCAACCCTGTGCTGGAATTGATGGTGATGCCACTATCCAATGGGAGTGTGGATGTATAACTGCCGAGGTAATTAACCGGAATATAAGGTGGTGCATCCGCATTCGGCGGTATGGCAGGATTGGGACTGGCTCCAATATAACCCGGAATAAATTTGTACACCAGCGAATCTCCGTCGGGATCTTTTGCAGAAAAATCGATGGCGATGGGAGAACTTTTACAAACAAGAATCGTATCCCGTTTATTAAAAGCCGCATTCGAATTATTGGGAGCAAAAGGATTGTCGTTACTGCCGGGGATCTTTACCCAATAGGTAGCTCCCACATTCAGGGAATTGATATTAACGATCTGGTCTATGCGGCAACACTGCGAATGTGCTGCAATATAACCCGCTGCCAAAGGGTCCAGGTCAACAGTAGCTTCAAAAGTGGCTACGGCAAAACGGACCGGTGGCCTGGTATTTAAACAGGGGTTGTAAGTAGAAAGATTCATGTACTCATAATTACTGCGGCGGGCAGTAACGGTGGTTACCAGTGTATTATTATCTCCTCTGAAAATCGAAAGCGGGTAAGCTACGCCGAGAGAGGCAACATTCGGACCGGTAACCGTGGTGTCTTTGTATAACAGTAAAGTGAGCTTGTAAGAAAGTTTACCCGGGTTGGTGGTGGAGGGCCCGAGGTAGGTATAGTAGATCTCACCACCGGTAATATGCTTTCCATAACTGGTTAGCATGGCTAAAACGAAAACAATGGTGTAGACAGCTTTTTTCATCTTCTATATTCCTGTTCTGCATCTTTCTTCGAACCCGGGATCATTTAATCCCGATACGCGTGATTGCAAACGTGAAAGTACTATTTGTAAACGTTTCGTTAACAGAATCCTGTTGGTTTTAACGGACTCACAACACTTAATAATAAAGAGGGAAAACAAGCAGATTCTGCTGCCTGTAAGCTGTATTTTACTGAATTACCTGATCAATACCGAAGTTCCTTTGCGGTACACTGTTTTACCGGTATAATCGGTGCCCTCGGCCTCATAAACATAGGTATTGGCAGCCTGCGGGGCGCCATTAAATACGCCGTCCCAGCCCTTACCCAGTTCGCTCGTGCCAAAAATCAGTTGCCCCCAACGGTTGTATACCCTAAAATAAGTGAGTTGGCTAATACCAAGGGTAACCGGTCTTAGAATATCATTCTTACCATCTCCATTTGGCGTAAAAGCAGAGGGTACAAAAATATCGGGTCCTGTTTTGTACACCCTGACCAGTATCTCATCATAGGCATAACAACCCGCCGCATCGCTAACCCTAACCCGGTAACGGATCGAGTCGATACTGGCATCCAGCGTGGCTAACGGATTAGGAATCGACGGATTACTGAGGCCATATTCCGGGTACCAAGTGTAACGCAATCCGCCGGATGCCTGTAATTGCAGCGGCTGGTTAGCTAATACAGCGGTATCTCTTCCTGCATGGGCAGGTATGGGGGGAGCTACGGTTACTACTACTGAGTCTGTAACCGGTTTGTTGCAGCCCGCCGTATCGGTTACATGCAATAGATAAGTGGTGGTTCTGGAGGGACCGGCTACAGGAGAACCTACGGTAGGATCAATGAGGGAGCTTGTGGGTGTCCAGTTCAGGGAGCTGCCTGTTACGGTACTTCTCAGTTGTATTCTGGTACCAAAACAGATCGTGGTATCCGGACCGGCTATGGCGATAGGATAGGGAGCCACTTTGATCAGTACCGTATCCCTGTCCTGGCATTTGCCGAGGTTGGCGGTAACATAATACTGTGTATTCACGAGCGGTTGTACCAGCGGAAATTTTACATTGTTGATAGATACGCCTGAGGAACTGCTCCAGCGGTAACTCAAAGCCTCACTGACCGGCCGGAGCCGAAATGTATCTGTCTGGCAAATCAGCGAATCATTACCTAACTGCACATTGATAAAGGATAATACATTCACAGTAACGGTATCACTATTCACACAACCATTATCGTTAAGGGTTACAATATACCGCGTAGTGTCTTTGGGAAATACCAATGGCGAAGAACTGTTCGCAAATAAAATATTCCGGTTGGGTTGCCAGGAAAAACTGCCTGTGTTCAATACAGGAATGGCCAGGGTATCAATAGAACAGATCAGCGTGTCCTTGAAAGGTAATTGCAATTTCGGTTTGTCTGCTACGGTGAGTTGTTGAAACACACTGTCAATACAACCTTTGCTACTGGTAACAATCAGCTTCACATCTTTTACCGAAGGTTTGGGATAGGTGTAGGAAGTGTTTCTGGAAAGCGATGTATCTGCTGTGCTTTCATCGTCACCCAGGTCCCAGCGCCAGCTGTTCACCGTACCATAACGGGTACTGGTGAGATCTTTGAACTGGTAAGGATTCTGCACACAACTTCCCAGCACAGAAAATGCCGGCTGAAATCCAGGGTATACAAATACACGGGTAGTGGCAGATCCCACACAACCCTGCGGCCCGGTTACAGTTAACCGGGCAATATACATACCGGTATCTTCATAGGGATAATTTACCGTTGGGCTGGCAGAGAAATTATTTGTGCCATCACCAAAATCCCAGCGGTAGGAAGTGATGGATGCGGAGGTAGAGAGGTTTTCAAAATGTACGATGGAGTCTTTGCATTGAATGATCTTTTCAGGCAGTACCGCTTCAATAATATCGCAGTTCTGCACTTTCAGGATAAAATCTTTCCGGTGCTCGCTGATGGGTTTTCCGGCCCGCCATTCGGTGATGCATACATTCACTACGTACTGCCCTTCCGGTGGCGCTATCCCATTGATGATGCCGGTAGCCGCATTGATACTGACCTCCGAACCCAGCGGATATGCACCGCTATAAATAGATGCGTAAGGTAAAGGGATCAGGCTGAGAGATCTGGTTGGCCCCGAATTGTTGGCGCCAGACGGTGCAGAATACGCTTCACAAAACGAATAGGAAAGCGAATCACCATCGGCATCCCGCGCACTGAAATCGAGGGTGAATCTTTTGCGGGCACAAACTAATGCTGTATCGCGTACAAAGAATTGCGGACTATTATTATGTCCGGCACCCAAAACGCCCGTTCCCGGAATCTTTGTTACATAGTTACTGCCAACATTAGTGGCGATAGCGAGATTGGATAGTCTGTCTACCCGGCAACAACCGGTTCGGGAAAGGGTATACCCTGTTACATTATCCGGTAGCGTTACGGTAGCGGTATAGATGCCGATCTCATAACAAACATTTACATTGCCTACCAAACAGGGAAATACATTTGTGTTCAGTGCAATGGTACTGACCGCATTAAAAAGTGGTAACGGAACCGTTGATACGAGGAGGTTATTATCGTTTGAATAAACACCAACGGTTACATTTTCCGCTTCCAGTACCGGACCCGATGTGGCACAATCTCTGAACAAACGTAAAGTGATCCGGTAAACACTGCTGGCAGATCCTGATAAATTGCCGGGACCTATGTATTCATAAAACAGTTCCCCTCCCGCCACATGCCTTGCCTGTGAGGAAAAAAAACAAAGCAATAATGCCGATATGAAGAAGTACTTCTTCATATATCTGCTGATAATTAAGGGTTGATAAAAGCCAGCAGCAGTTGGTTGAGTGGTTCCGGTGCTTCCCACATACCCATGTGTCCGCAACCCGGTAACACATGAATATACGAAATTCCGGGCAGATGAACCTGTTGCAACACATCTTCCATTGGCGCGGCCACGTCTTCGGTGCCTATAACGAAGAGTACGGGTAATGGGTTGCCTGCCAATACTTTGCAGCGATCGGGACGGTTCATCATGGCAACGTAATACTGCTGCAGCGCCGCTACTGTAAAACCAGCAGCAGATACTATGAGTTGGGTTACTTTTTCCGGATAAGTTTCCTTGAAAGCTTTGCCAAATAAATTAGGGATCGTATTTCTTAAAAAAGTAGCTGCTCCATATTGTGCGATGGTGGTTACCGCTTTGGCCCGCATCGCTTTTTTTTCTTCACTATCTGCAAAAGCGGTGGAATGCACCAGTCCGAATGATTGCAGTTTATCCGGATATTTCTCTGCAAAAGCCAGTGTAATATATCCACCCATACTATGGCCCAGCATAATGCAGGAAGATATATTTTCTGTCTGTAACAAAGCATAGATCACTTCTGCATAATCTTCTATGCTGACAGCATCGGATACGGCATTTTCTTTCACCAGCAACGAAGACTTACCCGAGCCGGGCAGATCAGGAACCACTAACATACAATGCTGTTGCAGAAAAGAAACCTGCGTGTTCCAGATCTGGCTGTCTTCTCCAAAACCATGCAATAACACCACAGGTGTTCCCTTTCCCTGGAGAGTGTAGGAAATAGTGGTGGAATGGAAGGAGAATGTTTTTTCCATAGTTGGTATCTATAACTTCTTTCTTAGCCGGATACTCCGGAACAATAACCACAAACAAACTGGTAGTAAAGCCGTATTCAATTCCTGCGGCAACCAGAACCAGCCCAGCAAAGTGACCAGCAGGATTACTGCATACACCGTAAAGTACCGCTGTAACCATACAGGTTGTTTCCATACCGCAAAGGCCGCCACCAGGTTAAAAGGCAGGGCCCATAGCAGGTTATAATTGGCGGCACAGGCAGCATGGTCGGTGCCAAACCACATGAACAACAACAAACAGCCGGTCAGGCCCGTAAAAAGGAATAAAAAAAAGTCAATCAATTTTGTGAAGGTAATGGCTGTTTTATGTTCGATAGAGGCGATCATTCCCGCCACTATGGCCAGCACACTAAAAAGAATCAAAGGGGTATTACGAAAGGGTTCTTGCTGACCATTGCCCCGGTTGATCAGTATTTTTTCCTGCAGTACCATCGATGAGGGGGTATGAACAGAACTATCTATTCCCTTCATCAGGTAATCAGGCAGGAACATGGATTCGGCTATGTTCGCTTTCTGATCTATCGGACTACCCAATACCAGATCAATTCCCAGTTTGCTCCATGCCTGGTTGCCTTTGTCAAGGTATTCGTGCAGCATATCCCGGAAACTGGTTCCGGCTGGCACCAATACCTGATCTGCTTTCAAACCGGCATATTTCATCAAAATATCTCGTACCCGCGAAGTACAATTGTTGTACAGAAAATCATATTGATAATAACGTGCCGGACCCGCCAGGTTCTCTGCCAATGCCTGCTGGATGATCTTTTTGGTACTATCGGTTACTGCCAGAACCTGCTCGTGAACATCACGGTTCTCAGACCGGTACTCGTACATAAAATCTTCCAGCGGAGCCACCGATAAAAAATAATCAAGTTTGCCCCTGGTGAACTTGGAATAAAAATCCGGGTCACTGAAATCAAAAGTGCCGTAATTATACACGAGATCTGTTTGACGGCTGCTGTCGATGATGCGGATGGCCGTATGTCCGAAAGTGGAATAGAGTTCCTGTCCCGGTGCACAGGTCAGTACACTGATACGGAGATGAGAGGAACCGCCTTGCGCAAAACTGCTGCAAAATGGTATGCCTATTAGCAGACAGATCAGGACAATCTTTTTCACCAGATTTTTTTGGAAAGATACATCGCTTTTAGTGGATGTAGATTAACCAAGCCTTACTTAATTCAGTTACCCATCCACTTTACTACCCGGATCAAAAAAAAACAGGCGACCCGTTACCCGGGTCACCTGTTGCACAATAAATAAAAAGCTTATAACGTAAAACATAGAACTTAAAACATATACTACCGATTACTTCCTGCTGTAATTCGGCGCTTCCTTCGTAATATCAATATCATGCGCATGGCTTTCTTTCATCCCTGCATTGGTGATTTTTACAAAAGTGGCCTGTTGTAATGCCTTGATATCTTTGGCACCACAGTAACCCATGCCGGAACGTAAACCACCTACATACTGGTAAACAATCTCGTTCAGATAACCTTTATAAGCTACACGTCCTTCAATACCTTCCGGTACATATTTTTTAATATCTGCTTCTACATCCTGGAAATAACGGTCGCCGCTTCCCTGGCTCATAGCACCCAGGCTTCCCATACCGCGGTATTCTTTGAATTTTCTTCCTTCGTAGATGATGGTATCGCCCGGACTTTCTTCCACCCCTGCAAACACACTTCCCATCATCACCACATTGGCACCTGCGGCCAGCGCTTTTACCATATCACCTGTGTAGCGGATGCCGCCATCGGCAATAACCGGAATATTTTTTCCTTTTAAAGCGTTACTGGCTTCCATGATAGCGGTTAATTGTGGAACACCGGCACCGGCCACAATACGGGTAGTGCAGATAGAACCAGGACCGATACCTACTTTCACGCAATTGGCACCAGCTTCTGCCAATGCTTTGGCACCGGCAGCGGTACCTACATTACCGGCAATGATCTGTAAGTTTTTGAAATTCTTACGGAGGGCTTTGAGAGCTTGTATCACTCCTTTGCTATGACCATGCGCACTGTCTAAGGTAACGGCATCTACTCCTACAAACTGAAGCGCGGAGGCACGGTCCATCAAATCCTGGGTAATACCCAGCGCAGCACCCACCAGTAACCTGCCGATTGAATCTTTTACAGCATTGGGATAGTTGCGCAGTTGCAGAATATCCCGATAAGTGATCAGACCGATCAGTTTCCCCTGCCTGTTTACTACGGGCAGTTTTTCAATTTTATATTGGCGTAAGATTTTTTCTGCTTTTTTCAGATCAGTGCCTTCCGGTGCTGTGATGAGGTTTTCCTTCGTCATCACTTCTTTTACTTTCCGGCGCTTATCTGTTTCAAAACGGAGATCGCGATTGGTTAAAATCCCCACCAGTTTCTGGCCGGCATCTACAATCGGAATACCACCGATCTTATTGTCCTTCATCAGCTTCAGTGCATCGCCGATAGTGGCATCGATTAACAGGGTAATCGGATCAACGATCATCCCGCTTTCACTTCTTTTTACTTTCCGTACCTGTTCTGCCTGGCGTTCAATGCTCATGTTCTTGTGCAGGATACCCAGACCACCTTCACGTGCCAGCGCAATGGCCAGATTGGCTTCGGTTACGGTATCCATGGCTGCAGACAGCATGGGTACATTCAATACAATGTCTTTGGTGAGGTGCGAACGGATATCTACTTCGCGGGGCAGGATCTCGCTGAAAGCGGGCATTAACAATACATCGTCGAATGTGAGACCTTCGCCGAATAACCTGGAAGAAGCAGACTTGGTGCGGGGAGGAGTA
>SCVK01000386.1 GCA_004297075.1 Chitinophagaceae bacterium | reverse complement strand
AAACGCCTTCAAAACAGTTGACCAGAGCCTTACCAATGCCAGCAGAATTGCTGAGCAAAAGAATAGCGACATATTCAAATCCTTTCAGCGTAAGATAGAAGATCCCAAAACCAAAGAGAAAGCAGAGATCTGGTTGCCCAAAGCCATGAAGGCTAAAGAACTGTCAGACGCCATGTATAACTATATCGAGGCATTAAAGGCAGAACTGAAAAAAGAATCCGATCTGCGAACAGTTGATGGAAAAGAAGTGTACAAAGAAGACGACCTGGAATCTTCTACCCGTTTATTCATCTCCAATCCACCGGAGGGAAAAGGGAAAGGAAAAGAAATGTTCGAGAAACTGAAACAGTTCAAAGAACAGTTAATGGCTATCGATCCGGCTATCAAAACGGACCTGTCTGCTAACCTGCCGCTCGATCTTTCTATCCCCAAAAGCAATAACAAAGCCAGTGAGAATGATTGGGCCTACGGTTATTTTCATATGACACCGGCCGTGGCCAGTATCACCATTCTGAGTAAGTTCCAGAACGATATCCGTAACAGCGAAGCACAGGTGGTTGAATACTGTCATAAAGAAATTGGTGAAGTAGAAATCGTGTACGACGAATTCCAGGCTTTTGCCGGAACCAACTCTACCTACCTGATGCCTGGCGAAGAGCTGATCATTACTGCGGGTGTAGGTGCTTTCAGTAAAGCGGCCAAACCTTCTATTTCCATTGATGGTGCCAGTGTTGCTTTGAAACCGGATGGATCTGCGGAATATAAAACCACAGTGAGTAACTCCGGATCCAATACCAAAAGAGTAAAAATCTCCTTCCTGAAACCCGATGGTACTACGGCTACTGTAGAAAAAGAAGTGAAATATACCGTTGGCGTTCCTTCGGGATTAGTGGTGTCTACCGATAAAACCCGTGTATTTTACCAGGGACTCGATAACCAGCTGAGTGTAACCGGTGGCGGTGGCGATGAAAAAGTAAATGTGAATGTAGAAGGCCCCGGTGTAAGTACCCGTAAAGCCAGCCCCGGACAATATATCATCAATTGTACCAACCTCGGTAGTGCCGTGGTAACTGCTTCTGATGGTAAAAACACGCAGAAGATCACGATCCCTATTAAACGGGTGCCCAATCCATTGGCAACAGTGGGTGGTAGAGCAGGTGGCCCCATTGCCGCCAACGTATTCAGGGTACAGAGAGGGGTGGCTGCTGAATTAAAAGATTTCGTGTTCGAAGGTGTTAAATACGATGTGGTTTCATTTACCATTTACTGCACCGGTAAGGGCTTCGAAGAAAATATTGGTCTGGCAGAAGTTACCGGACCTTACTTCAATGCCGAAGCACAGGCATTGCTCAAACGTTGTCAGCCAGGAACCACCATTGTGATCGATGAGATCAAAGTGAGCGGACCCGGTGGTACCCGTGTTCTGGATCAGAATATTTCATTTACTCTTCAATAAATGTGTGTATGAAAAAGTTGTTTGTTACAGGTGGTTGTCTGGTGTTACTGTTCACCGCTGTTACACAGGTGGATGCACAATCGGCTTATCGCCGGGGTGGAGCAGCTGCCAAGCCGGCTACGGACACTACTGTAAAACCGGGAGCTGTTGCACCTAATAATAACAGCAAAGGTATTGTTAACCAGCCCGCTATACCACCTGTTACCAATTCGGCAGGTAATGTGTCTGTTAAATATGATACCACCAATCCGGGCGGGTTTGATGCCAAACCGGAAGTGCCTTTGCGTAACAACTCTGCCGTAGACAGAAGTGCTATCCGCGACCGCAAACCGTTGGAATATGAACACCTGCGGGATGATGACAATGTGTGGAGCGAGTTTCTCTGGAGAGAGATTGATGCGCGCGAAAAGATCAACCAGTCGTTCATGTACCCCGGCAAAGATGATAATGGCGATGACCGTCGGTTCTTCTCTATCCTGCTGAATGCGATCAAGAATGATAGTGTTACCGCTTTTTCTGCAGACAATGACCGTTTCACGATTCCGTTAACCACTGACCAGATCTTAAACCAGACAGCCGGTGCCTATGATACAGTTGACGTACCGGACCCGGTTACCGGCGCTGTAGAGCGGGTGATCACCAAAAAGCCAAAATTCAGTTCCGATTCTGTATACACTTTCCGGATCAAGGAGCAGATGATCTTTGATAAGGAGGCCAGCCGTATGTTTACCCGTATCATCGGGATTGCACCTATTGCCAAACAGGTGATCGGCGGCAAATCACAGCCAAGGATCCTTTTCTGGATCTATTACCCCGATCTGCGTAAAACACTGGCCAAAGTGGATGTATACAACCCCAAGAACAATTCCAGCCGTATGACCTGGGAGGAATTGTTTGAAAGCCGGTTTTTTAACAGTTATCTGATCAAATCAAGCGCCAATAACCCCGGCGACCGCTACCTGAATGCGATCATTAAAGATCCTTTGTTCCGCCTGCTGGAAGGGGAGAACATCAAAACCCGGATCTTTAACTACGAACAGGATCTCTGGCAATATTAAAAAAATATTTAAAGTAAAACATAAAAGAGGCTCCCGGGAGCCTCTTTTTTAGTGATTATACTACAAGCGTAAAATTAATTGCCACAATATTTGTTAATATCATTACAATCCTTATCTTCGTTATGGTTTTTCATAGGATATTGGATTTTAAAACGGGGCTGGATTTTTATCCGGGCCCCTTTTTTATTTATGGGGGTCCCTGTCGAAGTGTTTCCGCAGTATTCCGGCCTTTGATTTACCCACCACTGCTGCTAATTCTTCCTCCCCGGTTTCTTTGATCCGTTTAACAGATGCGAAAGCTTTTAACAATTGCTGAATCGTTTGTTCGCCAATACCACTGATCTCTTCCAACTCATTTCTGAAAGTTCCTTTCGAGCGTTTATTACGATGAAAAGTGATACCGTAGCGATGTACTTCATCACGGATCCTTCTCACCAGCTTTAAGCTATCACTATCCCAGGGCAACTTGAATGATTCATTGTCACCCGGAAAAAAAAGTTCCTCTTCATTTTTCGCCAATCCCACCACCGTTATCCTGCCAGCCAATCCCAGTTCACGTATACTTTCCATGGCGGCACTCAATTGTCCTTTACCCCCGTCAATGATAATCAATTTGGGTAGTGGCTGTTCTTCTGCCAATAAGCGTTTATAACGGCGATACACCACTTCGGTCATGGTGGCAAAATCATTGATGCCTGTTACCGTTTTCACATTAAAATGCCGGTAATCGTTTTTGCTCGGCATACCGTCTTTAAAGCAGACCATGGCCGATACCGGGTAACTTCCCTGGAAATTGGAGTTATCAAAACATTCGATATGGTCGGGCACTTCATCCAGGTGCAGGTATTGCTGCAGTTCGTACAATACTTTCTTTTTCTCCATATCACTCTTTCCTTCCAGGTGCAGGATCCTTTTTTTCTTCAGCTCTTCCCTGAAATAGTTCACGTTCTTGATAGACAGGTCGAGTAATTTCTTCTTGTCGCCTGCTTTGGGAATGGTGAAACTGAGGCTGGTATCAGGATAATCCACTTCGAATGGAACAATGACCTCCCTTGAAAGACTATTGAAGGAGGCCCGGATATTGGCAATTGCAAAACCCAGCACTTCTTCCTCCGTTTCCTCCAGTTTTGTTTCCAGCGGCACCGTATGGGTTTGTATGATGGTACCGTTCTGTACCATCAGGTAATTTACATACGCCAGGTTATCTTCTTTTACGATGGAGAAAACGTCGATATTAGACAAGTGGCTGCTCACAATCACCGAGCGAGCGCGATAGCCTTCCAGGTGTTCAATTTTTTTGCGGGTGGCTTCAGCTTTTTCAAATTCCATGGCAGCAGCCTGTTGCTGCATCAGGGCTTTGAAGTGGTTGATGACAGAACCCAGGTTGCCTTTCAGGATATTACGTACCTGCTGAAGTCCTTCGTTATAATCCTGCTGGTCCTGCAATCCTTCGCAGGGACCCTTGCAATTGCCGAGGTGATATTCCAGGCAGACCTTGAATTTTCCTTTGCGGATATTCTGTTCAGAGAGGTTCAGTTTGCAGGTGCG
>SCVK01000564.1 GCA_004297075.1 Chitinophagaceae bacterium | reverse complement strand
GATCTGCGCTCGCCGGCGTGGCCGCGCGCCTGCTGGCCGGCGGCGACCTGGCGCTCGGGCCGCTGCTGGTGGGGCCGATCGGCGCCTCGGCCGTGCTGCTGTTCGCGGTGCCGGCCAGTCCCCTGGCCCAGCCGCGGGCCGTGCTTGGCGGCAACATCGTCTCCGCCCTGGTCGGGGTCGCCTGCGCGATGGTCATCCCCGAGCCGGTGGTGGCCGCCGCGGTCGCCGTGGCGCTGGCGATCGTGCTGATGTTGCTCTTGGGCTGCCTGCACCCGCCCGGCGGGGCCATGGCCCTGACCGCCGTCATCGGCGGCCAGGCGGTCAGCGATCTGGGTTTCGGCTTCGCCCTGGTTCCGGTCGGCCTCTGTTCGCTGCTGCTCGTGCTGGCCGCCGTCGGGCTGAATCGGCTGATGGGCCGGTCCTACCCGCACCGCGTGCCGGCCGCCGTTAGTCCGCACGCCACCAAGGATCCGGCGCCTCAGGCGCGCATGGGCTACACGCCCGCCGACCTCGACCAGGCCCTCGCCCAGTACGGCGAACTGCTCGACGTCAGCCGCGAGGACCTCGACGCCCTGTTCCGGCAGGTCGAACTGCAGGCCCACAAGCGCCTGCACTCGGCCATCCTCTGCGGCGAGGTCATGTCGCGCGACGTGATCGCGGTCGACGCCGACCAAAGCGCCGAGAGCGCCCTGGCCTTCCTGCGGGCGCACGACCTGCGCACCGCTCCGGTGATCGACGCCCAGCGCCGGGTGGTCGGCATGGTGCGCCGAGCCGAACTCCTGGCGGCCCGTCAGCGGCCCGTCGAAGCCGCGCTCGATCCCTTCGTCCACAAGGTCCGCGAGGGCACGCCGATCGAGGCCCTGCTGCCGCTGCTGTCCAGCGGCGCCGTGCACGAGGCGCTGGTCGTCGACGAGAACCGGGCCCTGGTCGGCATCATCACCCAGACCGATCTGCTGGCGGTTCTCTACCGCGCCCACATCGTCGAAGCGGTGGTGGCTGAGCGCACCGCCGCCTGATCGTCGATAAGTCATGATGACGGCTA
>SCVK01000385.1 GCA_004297075.1 Chitinophagaceae bacterium | reverse complement strand
AAACCTTCCAATACCTGTATGCTGTCGGCGCCATAATTCCTGTTCTGGGCGTCGTTGCTATTCTGTTGTTCCTGGGTCATAAATGCTGATCAGTCCTGAGTTTTAACAATTTTTCAGAGGCTGGCAAATCTAACGAAAATAAAGGGGCTTTTTAGGCCCAAACAAGCCTATTTTTCCCCATTTTCGGGGCCATTGTGGATGAGAAAATGACGCTTGCATGACAGGCCCGGGAATGATGGGCTTGCAAAATAGATGTTTATACATTAAATTTGCCTTTGCATGTTACAGGTAATGGACATATTAAAGGTTTCGCAGCGTAGTGGTATTGAGCCCAGCATGGATCTGCTGTACGAGAAAGAGCAGAATATTCCGGGTTCCATTCAGTACAGTATCAAGCGTTACTATGCCCAGCATTCATGGGTGGCAGAAGATACCGGTATGATGGTATATCATTACAATGCCAAAAAGCCCGCCGAGAATTATATGGAGCTCCGGTACTGCACTACCGGTAACCGGTATTGTGAAGAAAGAAGCTGCGGCCAGTGTAACCAGTTACCTACCAATAACTGCAGTGGTAAACACCAGACGGTGGATGTATTTACTTTCCATTTTACCTCTACTTTTCTGCACCAGTTTGTACATAATGTGAAGATGAGCAACCGCAAGGATGAAGTGCTTGCGTTCAAACATCCGCATGCTTTTACCAAAGTGTTTCCACTCTGTAATAAAAAAAGAAACGTACTGGATGGATTACTGAACCATAGTTATTCCGGTTCGCTCGAAAATATTTTTGTGAACGCCAAGATCCACGAGCTTTTACTCTATAGCCTGGAATGCCTGGTTGACGAAAAAGAAGAAGGATTTACCTGTAAGTTCCTGGCCGACGAAAGTGGCCGCGAAAGAATTTACCAGTCGAGAGAAATTCTCCTGCAACATATCGGCGACCCCATCACCATCAAGGAACTGAGCCGTAAAGTGGCCATGAACGAATGTTACCTGAAAAAAGGGTTCAAAGAAGTGTTCGGCACCACCATCTTCGATTTTTACCAGCAGCAAAGAATGGAACACGCCAAATACCTTTTGTATGAAAAAGGATTGAGTGTTACCGATGTATCTGCTTTGCTGGGTTATTCTTCTATCTCCCATTTTTCCGCTGCTTTCAAAAAGCATACAGGGTTGAAGCCGTGTGAGCTGTTGAAGTAATGTGCTCCCCTACGGGGCGAATATCGAATGTCGAACAGGGAATGTCGAACACCGAAGTGAACATATCCGAGTTTCTCTGTGTTGAAAAACACTACTATATTCCTATCATTCAAAATCAGTTTTTTTCTCAACACAGAGACCTCAGAGTAACAGAGGGGCACAGAGATTTCTTAGGTTTTGCAGGTAAGCAATGTTGTTTACTGATAAATAGTTCGGCCACTTCGACATTCCCTGTTCGACATTCGTTATTCGCTATTCCCTTCCTCCCTATCTTTATCCCACTCAAACCATCACTATGCGAAAATTCCTTTTTCTGGGCATTCTCTTTGCCATCACATCCTGCACCAGTTCCAAAGTAGATACCATCATTCACCATGCCGTGATCTATACGGTGGATTCGGCTTTTACCGTTGCAGAAGCGATGGCGGTTAAAGATGGGAAGATTGTAGCGGTAGGTAAAAATGAAGAGATCCTGGGTAAATACACAGCTACTGATAATATAGATGCCAAAGGCGAAGCGGTGTACCCGGGTTTTATTGATGCCCATGCACATTTTGTAGGATATGGTCGATCCCTGTTCCAGGCCGATCTGTTTGGTACCAATAGCTGGGAAGAAACGGTGGCCCGTATCAATACTTTTGCAGAGGCACATCCCGATCTGCCCTGGATACAGGGTCGCGGCTGGGACCAGAACCGCTGGCCCGGTAAAACTTATCCTACCAATGAAGAACTGAATAAACTGTTTCCGGATAAACCGGTGGTGATTACGCGGGTGGACGGACATGCATCCATTGCCAACCAGAAAGCATTGGAGCTGGCCGGGATTAAGGCCGGACAGACAGTGGTGGGTGGATCGATTGAAGTAAAGAACGGCAAACTGACCGGTGTGCTGATTGATAATGCCGATAATAAAGTACATGCACAGATTCCTGAACCTACCAAAGAAACCTATCTGCAATGGTTACAGGCGGCACAGAAGAATTGTTTTGAACAGGGACTGACCACTATCACCGATTGCGGACTGAGTTACCAGGATGTGGATGCCATTGATGCTTTACAGAAAGAAGGCAAACTGGATATGCGTTTGTTTGTGATGCTGAGTGATAACGATGATAATATCAACAGGTATGTAAAGAAGGGGCCGTATAAAACGGATAAATTATTTGTAAATGGATTTAAAGTGTACATGGATGGAGCGCTCGGCAGCCGTGGGGCCTGCTTGCTGGCACCGTATGCGGATAAAACCGGCTGGTCAGGTTTTCTGCTCCGCAATCAATCACATTACGATTCATTGGCCGGGGTGCTGATCAATACTTCATTCCAGATGTGTACGCATGCCATCGGCGACAGTGCCAATCGCGAGATCCTGCATATCTATAACAAATACCTGAAGGGTAAAAATGATAAGCGCTGGCGGATAGAACATGCGCAGATCATCAACCAGCATGATTTTGACCTGTTTGGTGCTGCCAATATCGTTCCATCGGTACAACCTACGCATGCTACCAGCGATATGTATTGGGCAGAGGAAAGACTGGGAAAAGAAAGACTGAAAGGTGGGTACGCTTTTAAACAATTGCTGCAGCAGAATGACTGGTTACCACTGGGTACCGATTTTCCGGTGGAAGATATTTCTCCGTTCAAAACCTTTCTGGCGGTTGTGGCACGTAAGGATGCCAAAGGTTTTCCGGCAGATGGTTTTCAGAAAGAGAATGCTTTGAGCAGGGAAGAAACTTTACGGGGCATGACCATCTGGGCGGCCAGGGCCAGTTTTCTCGAAAAAGAAGTGGGCAGCCTGGAAGCAGGTAAAAAAGCCGATTTTATCATACTAGATAAAGACATTATGAAAGTAACGGAGAACGCTATTCTGCAGGTGAAAGTAAATGCTACTTACCTGGGCGGTAAAAAAGTTCACTAAGAAGCACCAGGTTTACAGTGCCCATGCACAGATTCGCAAAATCTCTACTTTGCAGATCTGTGCATTTTCGTTTTCCATCTAATGGAATGGGGCTGCAAAGTTGTTTTCGTAACATGCTGAAAAAAGCTAACTTTAAAACAACAAACGATCTGCTGTATGAGACGCCCCCGTCTTTCCAAACTTTCGTGGATAGTATTGATTCTCGTGCTGGGGGCAGCTGGTTTTTCTTTTCTGGTTTCGGGGCATACGGTGGATTATAACACAGAAGTAAAACCCATCTTCAACAAAAAATGTATTACCTGCCATGGCGGTGTAAAACGCCAGAGCGGGTTCAGTCTCTTATTCCGTTCCGAAGCATTGGCAGTGAATAAATCCGGTAAAGCGGCCATTATTCCCGGTGATCCCTCACACAGTGAACTGATCAGACGTTTAACGCTGAAAGATCCGGAAGAGCGCATGCCGTATAAACATCCTCCTTTAACGGATGAAGAAATCAATACCCTGAAAAAATGGATCAAACAGGGCGCCCCATGGGGAGATCACTGGGCCTATGTACCGGTTGAAAAAACAACGGTTCCGAAAGTAGATAACTGGTTTTTTGGTACCACCGGTGGCGGCAGCTGGGTGAAGAATGATATCGATCATTTTATTTACCAGCGTATGCGCGAAGAAGGATTAAAGCCTTCGGTCGAAGCCAGCAAAGCCACTTTATTGCGAAGGGTTAGCCTGGATATCATCGGTTTACCCGCTTCTGCTGAAACTACTGAAAAGTTTCTGGCCAATAACCAGGCCGATGCCTATGAAAAGCTGGTGGATGAGCTGCTGGCCAATCCGCATTACGGAGAACGCTGGGCAGCCATATGGATGGATCTGGCCAGGTATGCCGATACCAAGGGTTATGAAAGAGATGACTGGCGCTCTATCTGGCGCTACCGCGATTGGCTGATACAGGCATTTAATGAAAACAAACCCTACAATCTTTTTTTAACGGAGCAACTGGCAGGAGATCTGTTGCCTGATCCTACCGATGCGCAATACATCGCTACTGCTTTTCACCGCAACAGCATGACCAATGATGAAGGTGGAACGGATAATGAAGAATTTAGAACCGCAGCCGTGATTGACCGGGTGAACACTACCTGGGAAACCCTGATGGGTACCACTTTTGCCTGCGTACAATGCCATAGCCATCCGTATGATCCTTTCCGGCATGAAGAGTATTACCAGTTCATGGCTTTCTTTAATAACACGAGGGATGAAGACACTTACGATGATTATCCGCTGCTAAAAGAATTTCACAGGGAAGACAGTACTAAGTTCGTTCAACTGAAAACCTGGTTGAAAAAACAGGCGCCTGAAAGAGAAAAGGAACTGATCAAATTTGTAAAGACCGGACAGCCCGCCATCAATTCCATTGCCGCAGACCAGTTAGTGAATGCAGCATTAACAGATACCAAATGGCTGGTGTTAAGAAATAAAGCGGTAGCAAGAATTCCGGCAGTAGATTTTCAAAACCACACGCAACTGTTGTACCGATACAAAAGCTGGAAACCCGGCGGTAAATGGGAAATTCATTTCGATCGACCCGATGGTCCGCTGGTAAATACTGTACAGGTAGCAGATACAAAAGGAGGCTGGAAAATTACCACGCTGAGCCTTCCGCTTAGCTCCGGCGCACGCGATCTTTATTTTACATACCGTAACAACTCACTTAGCAGTGCAGAAGAAACAGGCATGCAGTTCGACTGGTTTTTCTGCACCGATCCCTTTCCCGGAAAAGACAAACCGGGTTATGACAGTGCCGCTAAATATTTTAATGATCTGCTGGTTTCTCAACAGAAAACCATTACGCCGGTGATGGTAGAAAATCCTTCTTCTTTATTCCGTAATACCTATTTGTTTGAAAGAGGTAATTGGCTCACCAAAGGAAAAAAAGTAACAGCCGCCGTACCGCGTTCGCTGGGAGCATTACCTGTTAATGCGCCGAAGAACCGGTTAGGACTGGCCGCTTGGGTAACCGATAAAAAAAATCCGCTTACGGCCAGAACCATTGTGAACCGGATCTGGGAACAGTTCTTTGGCCAGGGTATTGCAGAAACACTGGAAGACCTGGGAACACAGGGAATCCCGCCTACCCATCGCGAACTACTGGATCATCTATCCTGGAAATTAATGTATACGTATAATTGGGATCTGAAAAAACTCATGAAAGAAATTCTCTTATCTGCCACTTACCGGCAGGATTCAAAACTGAGTAAAGAAGCAACAGAAAAAGATCCTTTCAATAAATTCTACGCAAGAGGTCCCCGGGTTCGTTTATCAGCAGAGCAATTGCGCGACCAGGCATTGGCGGTGAGTGGATTGTTATGCGAGAAAATGTACGGGCCGGGTGTATTTCCTTACCAGCCGGAAGGCATCTGGATGTCGCCATGGAATGGCGGTACCTGGAAAAAAAGCGATAGCTGCGACCAGTACCGCAGGGCATTGTACACGTACTGGAAACGTTCAGCACCCTATCCTTCCATGATCAGTTTTGATGGTACATCGCGTGAAGTGTGTACGCCAAGGCGGATCAGAACCAATACGCCCTTGCAATCGCTCACTACTTTAAATGATTCGGCGTATACAGAAGCTGCACAATTTTTTGCCTACCGGATGCAGGCAGAAGGAGGTCAGGAATTAAAAACACAGATCAGCCGGGGATATGAACTGTCCATGTACCAACCGATCTCTCCGGAAAAACTCGCTGTGTTTGAAAAATTATATATGACAGCTTATAAAAGCTTCCGGGCTGATACAGCGAAAACGAGATTGATGGCCGGTGCAGTTCTGAACAAACAAAACCCAACCACAGCTGCCCTGGTAGTAGTGGCCGGCGCTATGATGAACCTGGATGAATTTATTACCAAAAACTAAACCGCATGTCAAAGAACAACCACCGGATATTTAACGAAGCCAGGAATAAAAAACTGGAACTGGAAACCCGCCGGTTGTTTCTGAAAGAATGTTTATTGGGCATGGGCGGACTGGCCATGGGTTCGGTATTGGGCGGATGTAACTGGTTGGGTGGAAAGGATACAGCAACCGGTCAGTTGTATAACAGCGCCAATCCTTTGTTACCGCATTCGCCACATTTTCCCGGCAAAGCACGGTCAGTGATTTATCTGCACATGGCCGGTGCCCCCTCGCAGCTGGAATTGTTTGATTACAAACCGGACCTGATGAAATTAGACGGACAGGATTGTCCGCCCTCTTTACTCGAAGGAAAAAAATTCGCTTTCATCCGTGGTGTTCCTAAAATGATGGGGCCGCAGGCGGCATTTCAGCAACGGGGCCAGAGTGGTGCCTGGGTATCGGATCATTTGCCCCATTTTGCAAAAGTGGCCGATGAAGTCAGTTTTCTGAAAGCGGTACAGACCGATCAGTTCAATCATGGCCCTGCGCAATTACTGATGCATACCGGAACCCCGCGTTTGGGAAGACCGAGTATTGGTGCCTGGTCTACTTACGGATTGGGCAGCGAGAACAGTAATCTCCCCGGATTTGTGGTACTCACTTCCGGCGGAAAATTTCCGGATGCGGGTAAGAGTGTGTGGGGCAGTGGTTTTCTT
>SCVK01000563.1 GCA_004297075.1 Chitinophagaceae bacterium | reverse complement strand
CTTAGGTAACTGACCAGGCTATTCTATTTTACATGATACCACTTTTCTTCCAGTCCTTCATTGATATTCACCGTCAGGTTTTCCACTTCTGTTTCTACCGGGCCAAAACTGAGCAGGGTTTTAACGGGATACTGGATCCCCTTGAAATCCTTGTACTCTTTTACCAGCAGCGTTGCTTTGGTATCTTTTCCGATACGGCTGCCGAAAGCTTTCATCATCGGACCAAAACCTGTCAGATTCAGGGCCATATCACCAGTGGCTTCTACTTTTTTAACCAACGAGGTTTGCACATCAATAAAGTAGGTAACTGTTTGCCCTGTTTTTAAGGTCATTTTTACTTTGTAGCAGGGTAGTTTGTTTACTTTTTCTGTTCCCTGCAATTCGGCAGTATGTCCTTTGGCTGCATAGTTCACCAGTTCGCCAAAAGCGCCGGCACAATCCAGTTCGTATTGCTGGGCAGTTACTTCTGCGGGTTGCATCCGGGTAATGGTAGGTTCATTGCCTTGTGGCATTCCATCAAAACCACCACCTCCCCTGCCACCAAAGCCACGCATGGCAGGTACATAGATCACACCCGAAGTATCCGTAACCATGGTAAAACTATCACCCATGCCCATCACACCCCCTACCTGACGGCGAAACAGTTTTCCCTTTTCGCGTACCAGTGTCAGCGGTAGTTCAATATTCTGGCCCATCACACCCATTTTTACGTTGCCCAGCACTTCCAGGTAACGGATGGCTTCCAGTTTTTCGCGGCCACCGGCAGCTTCTACATATTTCCCCAGTACTTCTTCTACGGTTTGTGCCTGCAGCTGTAAGGCCAGCATCATCAAAAACAAACCGGCGAATAATTTTTTCATATAGTAATTTTGTTTAGCGTTTCTAAAGATACCGGCTGAAACCGGTGAAGGAACAGTTGCTTCAGATTTTATATTTCATTTAAGATAACC
>SCVK01000384.1 GCA_004297075.1 Chitinophagaceae bacterium | reverse complement strand
CGGTTTGCAGGAATGGTTTGCAGATAAAGTGGATGAGTGGGAGAATGTGTACAGTTTTTCCTGGAGTGGTGGCGTACCGGATAAGGCGGATGTGTTAGACAAGGAGGAAGACAAATTCATTCGTTTTCACTGGCATCACAGCGACAAGAACGAATATTTTGAGTTCCGTATCGAAAAAACAGAGATCTCTAACCAGACCATCCTGGTGATCAAGGATTTTGCAGAAAAAAACGAGATCAAGGACCAGAGCCAGTTATGGGGCTACCAGATCAAAGACCTGTTTCACCGTTTAGGCGGGGCTTAGGCAGGTTGCGGATCCAGCATCTGCAGGATCGTATGGAAGTTCCCTTCAAAAAAATCAGTAATATCATCCCATTCCTGTAATGGGATTTTTTTTGCCAGTTTCAGAAAGGGCAACGCATTCCAATCCTTTCCCAGTTCATTTGCCAGCAACCCGTAATTGTCTTCTTCAAAATGATGCTCCCAGGGGTCGGCGCCTATTCCTATATGCCATCCGGTAAGGGCCGCAGGATTTTCCTGAAAATATTGTTTTACGGCAGGCCCATATTTTTGCTGGTAGCTGCCCGCTAATTGTAAAGTGATGCTGCAGAAATGTCCCCACCAGAAAAAACTGCGGATGGCAAAACTATCGGTACCGGTAAAATAACGGGGATGATCCAGTATTACCCAGGGCAAACCCCGGTATTGTTCACCCTTCGAGATCTTGGGCGAGTAGAAGCCGGGATCGGCTACTGCCAGCGCTGGGTGTGCGGCCCATTGTTGGCGGTAATTCTCACTCAGGTTGCCAAAAAGCGTGTACACTTTACCGATGACCTGATTCTTTGTTAAAATCCAACCGGCATCTGTTACCAGTTCCCGTTCCTTTTGTGAAAGCATTACTTTTGCAGGGCTCATAAAACAATATTAAGCAAGGACCCGTGATTAAAAAACTCGATATACTCGTTATCCGCTCTTTTATCGGTCCTTTTATCGCTGCTTTTGCCATTTCCCTCTTTGTATTAACCATGCAGTTCTTCTGGTTATATATTGATGACCTGGTGGGAAAGGGTCTGGATCTCTTCACTATCTTAAAACTGGTAGGACTGGTAACCCTGTTCTGGGTGCCAACGGCTTTACCCCTTGCGCTGTTGTTCTCTTCCATCATGACATTCGGCAACCTCGGAGAAACTTTTGAGCTGGTGGCCATCAAAGCCGCCGGTATTCCTCTGCTGCGTTTTATGCGGCCGCTGCTGATCATCACGATTTTTATCAGTGGACTTGCTTTTCTGTTTGCCAATAATATCATTCCGGTAACACAATTAAAACTATCTACGTTAAAATATGATATCATCGTATCCAAACCGGCTTTTGATATCAAAGAAGGTATTTTTTATGATAAGATCGAAGGGTATGTGATTAAACTGGGCAGGAAAGAGAAAAACGACAGCATCATCCACAACGTAGTCATTTTTGAAAAAAAGAACGGACTACAGGATAATATGCTGATCGCAGAAAGTGGTGTGATGCGGATTACAAAGGACAAACGTTTCCTGGAATTCGTACTCAAAAAAGGATGGCGCTACGAAGAAAAGGGGCAGCGATCTACCACCAACACCGAGTTTACCCGGATGGGATTCCAGGAATATAAAAAAGTGTTTGACCTGAAAAGTTTCCAGATGAATAAATCGGGCGATAGTGCATTTTACGATCCCAAAATGCTGAGTCTACGGCAACTGAACGGCGCCATTGATTCTTTACAGAGCCTGGATAGTTTTTATTTACGGAAAACAGACAGGGAAGTGTCGCCTTATATGCGGTTTACCCGTTACCAGGATACCGGCTGGGCAAAGATCAAACCGGATGCCATTAAAAAAGCAAGGAAGTTTGATGAGTTCATTCCTGATTCTGTGAAACAAAGCATTACCGATGCCGCCATCAGCCAGTTGCAGAGCGTAAAGGGCAATATTGCCGTATTGGATGCGGATTATAAAGAGCGGCAAAAATCGCTTCGCCTGCACGAGATTGAGTGGCACAGAAAACTGACCTTATCGGCAGCCTGTATTGTTTTATTCCTGATCGGCGCACCCCTGGGGTCCATTATCCGCAAAGGTGGCCTGGGCACACCACTGGTTTTTGCCATCATTTTCTTTGTCATCTTTCACCTGTTCAACACGTTTGGTGAGAAATTTGTGAAATCTGAACAGACCAGTCCATTGATGGGCATGTGGCTCTCCACTTTTGTATTGATCCCGATAGGCGCTTTTCTCACCTATAAAGCCATGCGCGATTCGCAGTTATTCAACCAGGAATTCTATTATCGCTCTTTTAAGCAGTTGCGGAGATTTTTGGTTAATTTTAGTTTCTTCAAAAAATCCTAAACCTATATTTTATGTCAACCCATAACAGAAGCCGTCGTTCTTTCATCAAAACCACGGGTTTGGCAGGTATTGGCCTCACCGTGCTGCCCTCATTCGTACAGGCAAACGGGGCTGCCGTTGCCGGTAATGCTTTTACCCAGCAACCTTTGCCCTACGACTACAAAGCGCTGGAACCTGTTATTGATGCCATGACCATGGAGATCCATTACAGCAAACACGCTTCAGCCTATGCCAAGAACCTGGCAGATGCCTGCACAGCCGAGAAAGTAGACACCAACGCTACCCGACTGGAAGACCTGATGCGCAACATTTCGAAGTACTCTGCCAAAATGCGTAATAACGGAGGTGGTCATTATAATCACGAGCTGTTCTGGCAATGCATGAAACCCGGAGTGGCCGGCAAACCCGAAGGCAAACTGGCAGCCGCCATTGACCAGGGATTTGGTTCCTTCGAAGCCTTTAAAACACAGTTTACCGATGCCGGTAAAAACCGTTTTGGCAGTGGCTGGGCCTGGCTGGTAGTAACAGCAGATAAAAAATTAGTAGTAGGCTCTACCGCCAACCAGGATAATCCTTTGATGGACATCAGTGAGTTAAAGGGTACTCCCCTGCTCGGACTGGATGTATGGGAACATGCGTATTACCTCAAATACCAGAACAAACGCCCTGATTATATCAATAACTGGTGGAATGTGGTGAACTGGGAATTTGTGCAGAAGCGGTATGAGATGGGATAGATTTAATTAAAAATTCAAAAGTAAAAAGTAAAAAGAATGGTTTTTGACTTTTTACTTTTGAATTTTGACTTTATAACACTTAAGCTAATGAAAACAAGTACCAAATGGGTAGAAGGTATGGCTTTTGATGCAACAGCCGATACCGGACAGACCGTAAGAATAGATACGACTGTAGAAGGCGGAGGATTGGGCAGCGGTATGAATCCGAAGAAAATGTTACTGGGTGCCTTAAACGGGTGCAGCGGTATGGATGTAGTGGATATTCTCAAAAAAATGAAAGTGCCGTTCAGCAAATTTGAAATTGATGCCGAAGCGGAGCAGACCGAGGAGCATCCCAAAACATTTACGTTCATCAAGATGACCTATCGCATAGATGCCAAACCGGAAGATCTGGATAAAGTAAAAAGAGCGGTTGATCTCTCGCAGGAAAAATATTGCGGCATTTCTGCCATGCTGGCCAAACATTGCGATATCAGCTATACTATCGAATTAATCTGAACCGGATCTAACCTTACTGCTTATCCATGCTGAAAAAAACACCATTGTTTGTTTTGCTGTTGATATTGCACTGCTTATGCTATGCGCAGGATCAGCCGGTGCAGGTGAAAAAGAATAACCCGGTTTTTCCCGGATGGTACGCCGATCCGGAAGGAACCATATTCGGGAAGCGTTACTGGATCTATCCCACTTTTTCTGCACCTTATGACCAGCAGGTGTTTCTGGATGCTTTCTCTTCACCGGATCTTGTTAATTGGACCAAACACAGCCGGATACTCGATACCGCCGCCATCAAATGGGCCAGAAGGGCTATGTGGGCGCCTTCCATCATCCATAAAAAAAATCAGTACTTCCTCTTCTTCGGGGCCAATGACATCCAAAACAACCAGGAAAAAGGAGGCATCGGTGTGGCTGTGGCAGATAATCCGGCCGGGCCTTTCCGGGATTACCTGGGCAAACCACTGGTTGATCAGTTCTACCATGGTGCGCAACCCATTGACCAGTTTGTGTTTCAGGATAAAGATGGACAGGACTACCTGATCTATGGCGGATGGCGGCATTGTAATATCGGTAAACTGAATGCAAACCTTACGGGTTTTCTGCCTTTTGCAGATGGCAGTACATTTAAAGAGATTACTCCCGAAGGATATGTGGAAGGCCCCTTCATGTTTATCCGCAACGGCAAATATTATTTCATGTGGTCGGAAGGTGGCTGGACCGGCCCTAACTACAGCGTGGCTTACGCCATGGCCGATTCGCCACTGGGGCCGTTTAAACGTATCGGAAAAATTTTACAGCAGGACCCTGCCATTGCCACGGGTGCCGGACATCATTCTGTGATACAGGTACCGGGTAAAGATCAATGGTTTATGGTTTACCACCGCCGTCCACTGGGCCAAAAAGATGCCAATGCACGTGTTACCTGCATCGATGAACTTCATTTTGATGAACAGGGATTGATCAAACCCGTCATCATCACCCATGAAGGTGTAAAGAGCCACCCCCTGCGATAACCGATCTCGTTCCGGTATTAAAACAATACTTTTGCGGAAACATTTTTTCTGCAATCAGCTAAACAAAATTTCAGGATACAGCGCTGGATCACCATCCTGAGTGTAGTGCTGTTTCTTACCAAAATCATCGCGTATCAATACACGCACTCGCTGGCCATTCTTTCGGATGCGTTGGAGAGCATTGTGAATGTGATTGCCGGATTTGTTGGTTTGTACAGTTTATACGTGGCCGCCAAACCCCGCGATCTGGATCACCCGTACGGACATGGCAAAGCAGAATTTGTTTCGGCCGCAGTAGAAGGTGGACTGATCGTAGCTGCCGGTATCATGATCATCTATGAGACGGTGATGAATTTTCTGCAGGAAAGCCCTTTGCAAAAACTGGATACCGGTCTGATACTGGTGGGTGCCACTGCCATCATCAATTATATAGCGGGTGCCGTGTGTATCCGCATCGGCAAAAAAAATACATCGCTGGCTTTGCAGGCAAGTGGCAAACACCTGCAGGTAGATACCTACTCAACCATCGGGATCATTGCCGGATTAGCCATCATGCTGGTTACCCGCCTGTACTGGCTCGATAAAGTCATTGCTCTCGGTATGAGTGTGCTGGTGATCTACAACGGTTACCGCATTATCCGTACCTCACTGGCGGGTATTATGGACGAAGCCGATATGCAATTGTTGAAACGGTTTATCAATGTATTGAACGATCACCGCCGTGCCAATTGGGTGGATCTGCATAATCTGCGTGTCATCAAATATGGCCCTTTACTGCATATTGATTGTCACCTCACCGTTCCCTGGTACCTGAATGTACATGAAGCGCACCTGGAAATTGATGCACTGGCAGCACTGATTAAACAGGAGTTTGGAGATGCCATTGAATTATTTGTACATACAGATGGTTGCCTGCCTTTCAGTTGTACCATCTGCACCAAAACAGATTGTTCCGTTCGCCAGCAACCGATGAAGGAGCGGCTTAACTGGACGCTGGAGAATATCATTTCTAACCAGAAACACCAGGTGTGAATGGGCAATCGGGGCTGATCAGCCGATGTCCGATTCCCAAAAGCTGCTTACCTTTGCCATCCGTTAACCCGTTTGAAAAACAACGCATTCATCATACTTAAATCAGCGATCATGAAGGTTTGGAAAGATTACCAGGAGCAGCACAAAGACCGTTTCCTGAACGAATTACTGGAATTATTACGCATCCCCAGCATCAGTGCCCGCAGTGAGCACAAAGACGATATGATCCGTTGCGCAGAAGCCGTGAAACAGCGTTTGCTGGAAGCCGGTGCGGATACGGTTACCATTTACCCAACCGAAGGGCATCCGGTGGTATACGGAGAAAAGATCATTGATCCTTCCAAACCCACTGTTTTGGTATACGGCCACTACGATGTACAGCCCGCCGATCCGCTGGAACTGTGGAACAGCGGTCCGTTTGAGCCGGTGATCAAAGACGGAAAAATATTTGCCCGTGGTTCCTGCGATGACAAGGGCCAGTTTTATATGCACGTAAAAGCGTTGGAAACCATGACGAAGACCAACACTTTACCCGGTAATGTAAAATTCATTATTGAAGGCGAAGAAGAAGTGGGAAGTCCGAACCTGGCCACATTTGTAAAAGCCAATAAAGAATTGTTAAAGGCCGATGTGATCCTGATCAGCGATACTTCTATGCTGAGTATGGATACGCCTTCAATTGATATCGGTGTACGTGGACTAAGTTATATTGAAGTAGAAGTAACCGGCCCTAACCGCGATCTGCACAGTGGTGTGTATGGCGGTGCAGTAGCCAACCCGATTACAATGCTGGCGAAAATGATCGCTTCCTGCCATGATGAGAACAACCATATTACCATCCCCGGTTTTTATGATGATGTGATTGAATCTACCCCTGCAGAAAGAGAAAAAATGGCGCAAGCTCCTTTTAACGAAGAAGAATACAAAGCCGATCTGGGTGTACAGCATCTTTGGGGCGAAAAAGGCTATACCACCAATGAGCGAACCGGCATCCGCCCCACGCTGGAAGTAAATGGTATCTGGGGTGGTTATACGGGCGAAGGGGCAAAGACCGTTCTTCCTTCCAAAGCATTTGCCAAGATCTCCTGCCGGTTGATCCCTAACCAGTCATCGGT
>SCVK01000383.1 GCA_004297075.1 Chitinophagaceae bacterium | reverse complement strand
GGCTTTACTGAATCACATAAGAGGAATTGGGTATGAAAAAGGGTTTTTAGTTCTGAGTTCTTCGTTTTATGTTCTTTCCGTTCATCTGTTCCTTGCTCATCTGTTCCTTGCTCATCTGTTCGTCGGTTCATCTGTTTCCACCCTTTTCGCCTAATAAAAAAGCCGCAATGATTGCGGCTTTTTTATTAGGTTAGTTCATCCCCGGGAACCAGGGTCTTCCTACAATTTCCCTGAAAGGCCAGGGAATACTGGCCAGTACCACAATCAGGGCGATGAAGAAATAATAGAATGCCTTTTTATACTTTATTTCATCACTTACCGCTTTTTTGGCCATACCATATCCCAGGGTAATCAGAATGATGGCGATGACCATTCCCAATGGATGTTCTACCCAGTAAAAACGGAAAAACTTATCTTTCATAGCACTGGTGCCCTCGGGTAAGGTAGTTGTCAATATCCCGTAACGACCCATAAAAACCTGGTACAATCCCAGTAATAAAGTAATATGTGCACTGATCATGGTGAATAACCAGATCTTCTTATCGCCTGCGGCAAAAGCCTTTTTACCCTGCCAGCCACTATAGGCTTTGAGGATAGAGACCAGCAACAAGACCAGAATTACCCAACGAAGAAAATTATGTAAGTGTACCATTCCTGTTTGCATATCAGTTGTTTTTTTGTAAGCGAAAGATAAAGCAGGGTTTTGGAAAAAGCGAAAGTTTCTTTCGTGAATTGTCAATGGTCAATTGTCAATGATGAAAGATGCCCAGGCTTTTCTACCACACTCCCCATTCACAATTGCCCATTGACCATTCACTACTCCACCCAGTCTGCCACAAACAGATTCGTATCCCTGGTTCCGCCATTATTACGGTTAGAGGCGAAAATGATCTTTTTGCCGTCAGGACTGAACATCGGGAAAGCATCAAAGCCCTTATCGCGGCTGATCTTTTCGAGTCCCTTGCCGTTGATATCGGTGAGGTACATATTAAAAGGAAATCCTCTTTTGTATTCATGGTTACTACAGAAGATGATTCGTTTGCTATCGGGTGTAAAATTGGGCGCCCAGTTGGCCTGCTCCAGGTTGGTGATCTGTTTGGCATTTTTTCCATCTGCATCCGCTACCCATACTTCCATATGTGTAGGTGCTACCATGCCCTCGGCCAGCAGTTCCTTATATTCTTTGATCTCGGCATCGGTTTTGGGCCGGCTGGCACGCCAAACAATTTTTTTACCATCCGGACTAAACCAGGCACCGCCATCATAACCCAGCATATTGGTTACCCGTTTTTCTTTGCCGGTGGCAAGGTCCATGATGTATAAATCCAGGTCACCGTCTTTATCGCTGCAATAGATCATTTTTTTGCCATCGGGCGATAAGGTTCCTTCGGCATCATAGCCCTTAGCAGTAGTAATTTGCTTTACGATCTTTCCATTCAGATCGGCCATGAAAATATCATAACTATCATACAATGGCCAGATATAACGGTTGCCGTATTTTTTACGGTCGGGTGTAGGCGGGCAGGTATCTGCTCCCTTATGCGTAGAAGCATACAGGATATGTTTACCATCGGGCAGGAAATACGCACAGGTAGTTCGCCCTTTACCACTGCTCACCATTTTATAGGTGAACTTCTCATCTGGTTTGGTAGGAATTTTTCCGATAAAGATCTGGTCGCAGGTAATTCCCTCTTTAGGGTTGGTGCGTTGAAAAATAATGCTTTTGCCATCATAACTCCAGTAAGCTTCCGCATTATCGCCGCCAAAAGTTAACTGACGTACATTTTTAAAATGCTTTTCACCGGCAAATAAAACAGAATCATTTACTACAGCCTGTGATGGCTGAGCCAGTAACTGACCAATACCAGTCAACAGGCATACCCAAATAATCAACCCTCTTTTCATATGGTTATTTGTTAATATTCGGCAAAAATAGGTTTCCGGCAACAGTCTTACGTCAGAAAACTGTCACGTGCCACTCTATCTGCTTAATTTTACCGGATGAAAGTATGGAAAATCGTCTTTTGTATACTGCTGCTGGCAGCCTGTAAAAACGATCTGAAAGAAAAAGAGCCTGGTACCCGGCCCAAAGAGAACATGCCCGCACCCGTGCAGAACCTGCTGACCAGCGTAGAACAATATCCCGACAGTATGGGCCTGCGGATGAAGCTGGTGGATGCCCTGGATAGTTTGGGAGCTTACCCACAGGCTTTGGGACAGCTGGATTCCCTGATCAGAAAAGACAGCCTGAACTACGGTCTTTGGTACCGCAAAGCCCTCTTACAGGAAAATGCCAAAGATACTACCGGGGCATTACGATCTTACCGTTATGCCATCCGCATCTATCCATCGCCCGATGCCATGCTGGCTGCGGCCAACCTGCTGGCGGAGAAAAAGGATACCACGGCCCTGCGGATTTGCCAACAACTGATGGCTTTGGGAATGGGCAGAGAGTATGCGGCACATTGCCATTTTATTACAGGTATTTATTACGCAAGAACTGGTAATCAGGCAAAAGCGATAGAATCATTCAACAACTGTATCCGCAACGACCTGAATTATATGGAAGCGTATATGGAAAAAGGCTTCCTGTATTTTGATCACCATCAAACCCAGGAAGCACTGCAGATATTCCAGACAGTGGTAACCATAAAAAATACCTATGCTGATGGTTATTACTGGATTGCCAAATGCAGAGAAATATTGAAGCAACCCGCAGAAGCCATTGATAATTACCGGAAATCCTTAACCCTGGATCCAACATTATCAGAAGCAGCCGCAGCATTGAACCGCTTAGGCGCTAAATAAATTTAATCGCAGACAAGCAATAAATTCTGCAATTTCGCAGCATCAAAATTGAATCATGGCCATCATTGCTCCCTCCCTCTTAAGTGCCGATTTTCTGAATCTTCAGAAAGATTGTGATATGATCAATACCAGTCAGGCCGATTGGCTTCACCTGGATGTGATGGACGGAAGTTTTGTGCCCAATATCAGTTTTGGATTTCCGGTGATTGAAAGGGTGTGTAAAGCCACTACCAAAGTTTGCGATGTACACCTGATGATTCTGGAGCCCGGTAAATATGCGGAAGCATTTCAGAAAGCCGGTGCAAACATCCTTACCGTACATATCGAAGCCTGTCCGCACCTGCACCGCAACCTGCAGCAGATCAAGAGCCTGGGCATGAAAGCGGGGGTGGCACTGAATCCGCATACACCGGTATCGCTCCTGGCCGATATCATCCAGGATATTGATTTGGTTTGCCTGATGAGTGTGAACCCCGGGTTTGGCGGACAGCAATTCATTCCCCGCACTCTCGATAAGATACGCGCACTGAAACAAATGATCATCGATAGTGGATCTTCTACCCTGATCGAGATTGATGGCGGTGTTACCCTGGACAATGCAGGTGCTATATTGCAGGCTGGAGCAGATGTACTGGTAGCGGGCAATACCGTTTTCAGATCTGCAGATCCGGTTGCTACGATCGCTGCTCTGAAAAAGTTATAACTGCAGGCCCCACAGAAAATCACAGAAAGTTCATAGTGAATTTTCTTACAGGTAACAGACTATATACCCGCAAAACACTATCCACATCTGTGTATAAGAAGTGTTAGGATTTTATTATGTCTTCCAGTTAAATTTGGAATAGTAGTTCAGATCTTACTAATCCATTAAAATCTCATCAGCTTGACAGAAACCATCATTAACCTCGAATCCGTTAATCCCATCGAATTCTTTGGTGTCAATAACGGAAAGTTAGATTTGCTGAAAAAGAAATTCCCATTGTTAAAGATCCTCTCCCGCGGGACGCAATTAAAACTGAGCGGGGC
>SCVK01000455.1 GCA_004297075.1 Chitinophagaceae bacterium | reverse complement strand
TGAGCTACCTAAACGTGCCAAGATGAAGATATCTGCGTTCATTTAAGAAACCGTTGTTGGGATCTTTTATCTAGTTTTCTTGTTATTGTATCTCAGATAATTCGACTAGTCTGTTTTCAGCGTTTGAGAGTCGTGCTGCCTGCATGACTTTGGCTTGATTTAGAAGATCAGTTTCAAAATTGAACATAGTTGATTCTACTCCCAATAGCTCTTTGCAGAATCCATTAATCATCAGAAGAAAGTGGTTGACGGGCTCAATTGTTATTTCTTTATTTCCTTTGCTGGAATTTACTATAATTGAAGCTGGCATGTCAGACGGGATGTTATAGGATCGTGAGAGATTCAGAAGGCCATTGGTTCCCCATATGCTGTACAATGACTGATAAAACAATCCATATCCTACAGTCATCTGTGCAAATTGTTCTTGCCCATAATTAAGAGATAGTATTGCTCTTTCATCTATCGTGGTCTCATTATCAATTTGTAAATTGCATGTGACACTAACTGGTTCTTTATCAAAAATTATCCTGCTAGCACAAATAGGATAACAAGCCGCATCATTCAGTATTCCTCCTCCCAATTCTTTCTTATATCGTATGTCATCCTTTGGAACTGCTTGGAAACCATACATCCCATAAAAGGAGAAAACCTTACCTAACATTCCATCATGTATTATCTGCAGGACCTTTTTGTGCGAAGGGTGAAATCTAAACATGAATCCCTCCATCAGTCGGACATTGTTTTGTTTTGTGATTTCAACCATTTTTTTTGCGGAGGAATACGAATTTGTGGATGATTTTTCACACAAGATGTGTTTGCCAGATTTTGCTGCTGCAATTGTCCAGTCTTCATGAAGGCCGACAGGTGTAGATATGTAAACAGCATCGATATTTTCATCCGATAAGACATCCTGATATGTTCCATATTTTTTGCAGTTGAATTTGTTTGCAAATTTTTCTGCCTTTTCTGATGATCTACTTCCAATGTGTGTCAATTCT
>SCVK01000382.1 GCA_004297075.1 Chitinophagaceae bacterium | reverse complement strand
ACCGTGATAGGTATCGGTAAGCACACCATACCTTGTTGCTGTAAAATGCTTCGACAGAAAAATATGATCGATGATATCTTCTGAAGGGTTCCCGGTTTTGAAACTATTAAAACTTCCGTTGTTCCTGTAAGGATGGTCTACCTGCCACAAAACATCTTTTAACAAAGTACCGTTCTGTATAAACCGGTACCACTCACTTTGATGGTTACCGTTAAAATCTCCCGTAAGGATCACGGCCCCACCCCTGGCAATCTCTTCTATTTTACGAACAAGCAGTTTACTGCTTTCCACACGGGCCTGTACACCCCGGTGATCGTAGTGTACATTAAAAACATAAAAGCTTTTTGTAGTTTTCCTGTCGCGCAGTTGTACCCATGAACAGATCCGGTTAATCCTGGCATCCCATCCAAAACCGGGTTTTTCTGGGGTTTCCGATAACCAGAAATCGCCGCTCTGCTGCAGGTCGTATTTCTCTTTTTTGTAGAAGATCGCAGAATGTTCGCCCTTGGATCTTCCATCATCCCTGCCAATTCCATAAAAACCGTACTCCGGAAGATCTTTCTGCAGGTCGTTCAGCTGGTTGCGCAATCCTTCCTGTGTTCCAACAATATCAAAGCCATGAAACCGGATCAGGGCAGCGGCAATGGGGGCACGGTCTTTCCAGAGATTACCTGTGTCGCCGGGATTATCGTAGCGGAGATTGAATGTGCCGATAGTGATCTGTTGCGCCTGCGCTGCCAACAGGTTTATCAACATACATGCGGCAATGATGGTTATTTTTTTCATGGGTGTATGGTATAAAAAATGGTACAATACAGGTGTTGTATCGGTTATTGACTACCTGTTTATATTTTCAGAAAACAGGAGAAAAGGAAACAGGGCACACAACCCTGTTTCCTTTTCTTTCCGGTACATCCGTTATTTAACAAGGAAATTACCAGCCCGGGTTCTGCCCCAGTTTTGGATTAATCAGCAGGTCTGCAGTAGGTATGGGGTACAGGTATTTTTTATCTTCCCATTTTCTAACGGCATTATTCAGCCAGGTAATTTCGCCCGAATTACCGCCACTCAGTCTTTGCGGATTAACCGATCCATTGGAAAGCGTAGCTGATACATTGATAAAAGTTACCCCTGCAATTGCCGCGGGTGCCGTACCACTGTAAAACAATACATCATTTTTTCCGTCTTCATTCAGGTCCATCGGTACATTAAGCGCAGGCACATAAAACCCGTTCCATGGCTGGATAAGCAGGTCGCCTCTTTTCCAGCGCAGCAGATCGGCAAAACGCAGACCTTCCCAGGCCAGTTCAATACCGCGCTCGCGCCTTATCTCCAGTAGTGAAGGATCCGTAATACCGGGAAAATAATTTGTTTGCAGATAAGTATCTACCTGTGTGGGCCTGGTAGTTAATCCTCCTGTAATACCCGCCCTGGCCCGTAAAGCACCGATTGTTTTGGCCCAGTCAGCATCTGTAAACGTACCCAACTCTGCTTTGGCTTCGGCATAGTTCAGTAATACCTCAGCATACCTGATCAGAGAAATAGAATTATCGTTGCGGGTTCCTCCATCAAAATACACATCATCCAGACACCATTTAATAGGCTGGTATCCTGTATAGGTATACGAGAATACCGGAGGAGCAGCTTCGAGTGCGCCGCCGTTGATCCTCTTATAATTTCCTGCACGGATGGTCTGCTGTAAACGTTTGTCGCGGTTCTTTACCTCATCGGCAAATACTTTTGTCTGGTAGCCGGCTGTAGCGGTAAAAGGTGTGCCATCTGTGTTAAGGTATGTATTTACAAAGGTTCTGGTAAAGCTGAGGCGCGAGCCATAAGTGGCCGAGGTCCAGTACCAGTTGGCATCATTCAATACATTCAGGGTGGCATCTGCCACATTCGAGAGAATTACTTCGGTAGTTACCGGTTGTTTGCTGATGAATAGTTGCCTGTAAGACAGATCCGTACCATTGGCCGTATTCAGTTTAAAACCGCCTTCGGCCATTACTTTATCTGCTGCGGCAACCGCCTGCTGCAACCACTGGTCTGCGGTTGATGCAATTGCGCTGGTAAGACCACCTGTTCCACCGTGGTATTTCCGGAAGGTTCCTTCAAACAAACATATCCTGGATTTATACGCCAGTGCCACATATTTGGTGATCATACTGCGTGTAGGGTCGGTAGCCGTGATATTACTGGCGGCAAAGTCAAGATCAGCCAGCACAGAGTCCATTACCAGTGCACGCGGGTCTCTTGCTTTATACAAGGTGGCAGAATCTGCAATGTCGATAGTTTTCCCATACCAGGGCACATCGCCAAAACGCTGTACTTTATCGAAGTAAAACAAAGCGCGGAAAAAACGGGCAATAGCGATATAGTTCTGACGAACCCCTACAGGCACAGCAGGATCTGTACAGTTTTCGATAAAATAATTAATGTTCCTGAGGGGAGACCAGCTCCAGCCTGAGCTTTGCAGCGGGGTAAAGCCATTTGCCGTCAGAAAACCAGGCACATCTGTTCTGGCGCCATAATCGCTCATGGCATCTGCCCTAACCACATCGTTACCGGATGGAAGGTTATTGTAGAAAGAAGCTACATACAACTGTAATCCTTTTTCATTACCGAATACCGCGCTTTTAGAAGCAGTGGCCTGAGGTTCCTGGTCAAGTTTTTTACAGCCTGCCAACACCACTGTTATTACACTTATGGAGAAAAGTATCTTTTTCATATCTGAATTAATGAATGGTGATCAATTATAAACCGATGGTAATTCCTACTGTCCATCCTTTCAGGATCGGATAGTTCTGCCCGTTTCCATTGCTTCCGTTAGTCAACACCCTGTCTGATCCCTGGATATTTTCCACATCAAGATTGTGTGTAATCTTATACATTGGCGAGTAGGTCCATACATTATCTGCCGAAACATATACTTTGGCCTGGCTGAGTTTTAAGCGGCCGATCAGGGATTGGGGAAGGTTATAACCCAGCTGTATATTCTTTAAACGGATATACGCTACATTCTGCAGGTATTTGGTTTGTGTTACGTTTAATGAACGTCCGGTACCCTGCGCAATATATCCTCTCAACCGGGGGAAATAAGTATTGGGATTGGCTTCAGACCAGATCTTATCTACCATTTCTGCTGGTACGCGGTTATAAGGTCTGTTGTAAGGCCCCCAGAAGGCATCTGCTTCCGCACCGGGCCACCAGCTTTGTTTACCTACACCCTGAAAGAAGGCACTGAAGAAAAAGTTATTCCAGTCAAAATCAAATAAGGCACCAAAAGAGTAGCGGGGTTGTGCATTTCCGATAATGCGGCGATCGCCCGGGTTGGCAACGGTGTTTGCGCCTGTATTAATCACACCATCACCGTTCAGATCAAGAAACTTTACATCCCCGATCATCGTAGTTCCGGAATTGGAGCTCTTGATCAACGACTGTTTGGAGGCTTCGCCGATATTGGCAGCCGTAAAGAAACCATCGGTTACATAACCCCAGATCTCTCCCAGTTGCTGACCCACGTAATAATCACTCAGTAATTGGGTTGGGTTATTGTATTTGGTAATCACCGACTGGTAATCAGATAAGGATAACCGGATACCATAATTGAAAGGTTTGTGCGCTACAGAAATATTATCTCTCCATGATGCCACTACTTCCCAGCCTTTGGTTCGCAGATCGGCATAGTTGCCTTTTGGCACGCTGGTACCGAACACAGCTGGCAGTGTTGGGCCATTTGTAAACATATCCGTGGTATTTCTTACATACCAGTCAAAACTCAGTGTCAGTTTATTCCGTAAGAAAGAAGCGTCTACACCGATATCGGTAGTAGTGGCTTTTTCCCAGGTAAGGTTATCAGGCAACACAGAAGGTTGTCCGGTGGTTTGCGGACGGATACCTCCCAGTACGCGGCCCGACTGACTGATACCGAACTGTTCCATGAATGCGTACGAAGCAATATTACCGTTACCCAAAGAGCCATAAGATGCCCGTACTTTCAGATCGGAAATTATGTTTCGGGATACTTTCCAGTAAGGTTCTTTAGATACCCTCCAGCCACCGGATACAGAGGGGAAGAAAGCATAGCGTTTGTCGCTCGGAAATTTGGAAGAGCCATCGTAACGGCCATTCACTTCCAGCAGGTACCTGTCGTCAAAGCCATAGTTCAGCCTGAAAAATCCGCCACGTACCCCCCACTGTTCGTAAGGGCCGGCCGTAGTAATCGCCGTTCCCAATGCGAGGTTAATACTCTGCACATTGTCATAGATCAATCCATTACGGCTGGTAGTGAGTCCTTTGTAAGTAGACTGTTCGCTGTTAAAACCGGCCAGCAGTTTAAAATAATGTTTTTCTGCAAATTTATTCTCATACTCGGTGTAAATATTGGTGGCGAGATACTGCGTTTCTGTATAGCTGTTTGCAATATCATTGGTAGTTGTACCGATATATTCCACCACATTCGGTTTGCGGCTATACGGAACCGGAACACGCACGGTTTTGGAATTGTCATCGATATTCTGGATAGTAAAATCCCCTTTGATACGGAAAGTATTATCGAAGAACTCAGAAACAAAACCAATTCTGTTACGCAGGGTACGTTTGTCAAAATCGATACCGTTTTTTCCATATACAAAATCACCTACTGTATATGCGGCAGAATAAGACAGGTTTCCATCGGGGTTGAATAAGGGAGACATTTCATGCCCCTCATCCGAAATATTCCGCCAGATACCACCTCCTTCACCCACATTCAACGGATTGTGATACTGCATATTGGCATAATCCGCATTGTTTTCAAAACGCAACCATGGTAATACCTGGATGGTCCCTTTTGCCCGGAAATTGTACATTTTATAATCATCCGAATTGTATCGGAACAATCCATCCTGACCATAATAGCGGCCGGTGATCATAAAGCTTGCTTTATCACTGCTTCCGCTGATAGAGATATTATGATCTACCGCCAATGTGTTTCTCTTATAGAGGATATTGTACCAATCCGTATTGCCATAGTACACATATTCACCGTTTGCATCCACTTCTACTTTAGGTAAAGAAGGGTCGTCGTTACGTTTTTTGAATTCTGCCAGATAAGCCTGGGAGAATTTAACGGTTTTATTCACGTTCTGCGGAAACTGGGAATAATCGTTCCAGGCACTCCACGCATCGTTAAAGATTCTGGCAAAAGTATATCCGTTGGTAACATAATCCGGACGCACAATCGGCGACTTACTGGAATAATTGGAAGAATACGTAATGCTAGTTTTACCTTTGGTAGGATTCTTGGTAGTGATCAATACCACACCAAAAGCACCTCTTGCTCCGTAAATTGCAGCTGATGCTGCATCTTTCAGAACTGTTACGTTGGCCACATCGTTGGGGTTCAGCAGAGCAGGATCTCCTACCACTCCATCAATGAGGATCAGCGCACTTCCTCCCTGTCCGATAGAAGTATTACCTCTGATATTATAGGCAGGAGACTGGGTAGGTTTACCATCGCCCATTACCAGGTTCAGGTTGGGAATAAAACCCTGAATACCCTGCGAAAAGTTGGACATGGAACGGTTCTCCAGCACCTTACCCGATACCTGGTCTACGGCACCGGTAAGATTTACTTTCTTTTGGGTAGAATAGGCTACTACCACAATATCGTCCAGTTCTGATTTGGCAGGAGCCAGGGTAATGGAGAGCAATTTGTCATTATCAGTAACTACATACTCAATTACTTTAGTAGCATACCCTACATAAGAAAAACTAAGCCTGTAAGTAACGGCTTTTGTGAGATTAGAGAGTACAAAAGCACCATCAGGGCCGGTAACGGTTGTTTTCTTCAGTTGTAAACCGGTATTCTCAATCAGCACAGACACACCTCCCAATGGTTCAGATCTTTCATTTTTAACTTCACCTTTAATCACAGTCTGTGCATAAGAAACAGCGCAACTGAAAAATGAAATTAAAATCAAAAGCGTTAGTCCTTTTTTCATTTTAATTTTTTGTGCAAATAACTCTTTTTTGATTTGCTTAACATATAGAAGGGTATTAAGATAAGGTTAACTAAATATGATCAACCATAACGAGAAATAACAATTCCATAAAATGATACAAGCTAAAGAAAGCGTATACGATTCAATTAAAAACAGAATTACCCTGTACAGCGGGGTACATCAAAATTCTGGTATAGTAATAATGTCACTGTAAGAGATAGAATATAAAACCTACTGCGCCGATTAACACTCACGCATTTTGTTACCTCCAGCTCACTTTGTTCAGAAGTTGCTTTTAAATACCACAACGAATTAACCCGACTAAGCCGTGGTAGTCTGTTAATATATATCTGCATTACAGGAAACATCTACCGGAATTGATTTCACGGCTCACTGATCGCACAGGGGTGTATCAGGCAAAAAGTCTGAATTTTTTGTTGCGCCGCTGCAATGGGCACTTATGTGCCGTATGGGGCCGGAGTTACGCTATTATACAGAGAATAGTAGTTGTTGTTAATCAACGCTTTATTTCAACAGAGGAATCAATAAACCAAAATCAGGTTCTTTGATAATAAAATCAGCAACAGGGTCCACAAAACTATTGGTTGCACAAAACGAAATGCCTATGCCGGCTTTCCTGATACAGCAGATATCATTTTCACCATCTCCTATCACTACGGTATTTTTTAGATCAACGGCATATTTGTTGCATACATTAATAAGTGCGTTTAATTTACAATAATCATGTTTGCACTGACTGTTTTCATCGGATAAAAAGAAAGATGGGATTTTCACTTCACCGGTAACAATACTTTTTGAAAACTCCAGTTCATTGGAGATCGTAAAATCAAACCCGAATTTATTCTTTAAGTGGTTGGTAATACAATCGTAGCTATCGCTGATGATCCCGGTGATATACCCCTGCTTTTTGAATTCAGCCAGCAAAATGTCCAGGTTGGGTGTTATGGTAATTTTATCAGCTAAAGCCAATAACTCGCCAATAGTTTTACCTCTCAGCAATCGGGCAATCAGCTTTGTTCTGATAAAGGGATTACTGTTATTGGTTACAATATTTACCAATTCATTTTCGAAGCCGAATTCTGCAGCTGCAGTATTGATAAAACTAGCTCTGAATAGCGTATTGTCCATATCAAACATCACAATTTTTTTAAGGGACAGTAAACTTTCGCGGATAGCAAAGTCCATCTGCTCCCTGATTACCTGTATGTTTTCATAGGTTTCAAGATTCTGCCCGGTCATGCCTGTTGATTTTTTTATAATGGTCCTGGCTACTTCGCGCGACATCTTACCAAGTTCTTCCAGTGGTCGCATCCGGTTTTCAATCCGGCCAATGGGTACTTCTGTGATCCGCACTCCCATATTATGCATATCCATCAGAATGCCTATATCTACACCATATCCATCTTCAAATTCGCATTTTTCCAAAAGCGATTTTTTGCCGGCAATCATACCACTGAGTGGCTGCTTAAAAAGAGGGAAACTCGGATACAGTACTGAGAGCAGTGGTTTGGCAACCAGCTCTGTTACACGCCCGGCCTGTCTTTCGAAAAAAGCTTTCACAAAATCGGCTTCTTTGTTTACAAGGGGTTTGATAAGAATAGCGATCACATCGTCCGGATATGTAGTGATATCTGCGTCTAAAAAAACAATCCATTCGTTCTTTGACACAAGAATCCCGTCTTTCATAGAAGCCCCTTTCCCCAGTTTTGTACTGGTAATAACAATGGCACCAGCCTGTCTTGCCTCGGCAATGGTATTGTCCATTGATTTGTCATCCACCACAATCACTTCTGTTACGTCTTTTGATCTATTGGCCAGTTCAACTACCTGTGCAATGGTTTTTTCTTCATTAAGTGCCGGTATAATTACTGTAATCATTTTGTGCCATTTAAGTGAAGAGATACTGGTTGAGGCGAACTGGTTACCAGTTTTTTATTTTCTTGTCAGGCAGAGCGGTATATAATGCCTGTATGATCAACGCTTTATCCGTTTATAATCCGTTTTCCGGCTATTCCGGATTCTGGCTTTGTTGAAACAACAATTACTGCCTGATTTTTGATAGTGCTCCCGTCATGTAATCATATGTATCGGTAAGCCCATGATAGAAATTACATTTCCCCAAAAAGATAGTGCCGTATATGTTTATAAAATTTACCGTGCTGTAGTAACTGCCGGATGTATAGATATTTAACCGGCACAAACATAACCGGGGTACATAAAGCTGGCGTAAGTTTAGGATTAGAATTAGATTAAAATAAAAAGCCTGTTGGCAAATCAAGTTCAAACACCTGTATTACAATACCTTTATGATTCAGACTATACAATATTCCTCAGCCACAACCATATGATCATGACTATTGTTCCGCGTTTTTTAAGGCAAACGATTAAAAAATATTTTGATAAGATCAGGAATGAAAAAATAAAACAAATGATGTTGCAGGCACTGCCATTATGGGCAGCATCGGTCATTACAGGCATTGTAGCGGTTTTATACACCCGGTTATTTCAGACTGCAGAAACTGGTGCCAAATATTTTTATCATCAAGCGCCCTGGCTGTTGTTTCTTGTAACACCCTGCTGTTTTTTATTGGCGGTCTGGCTTGTGCAGAAGTTTGCACCGTATGCAAGTGGAAGTGGCATACCCCAGGTTACAGCTGCCATAGAATTAGCAACGCCCAAAGCGAACCACCAGGTTAACCGGTTACTCAGCCTGAAAATAATTATCGTTAAAATCGTCTCCAGCTGTGTGATGGCTTTGGGCGGTGCAGTAGTGGGAAGAGAAGGACCCACCATACAGATAGCCGGTGCCATTTTCAGAAAAATTAACATGTGGTTACCCGACTGGTGGCCAAAAATATCGAAACGGAACATGATTATGACAGGTGCTGCAGCAGGTCTGGCCGCAGCATTCAATACACCGTTAGGGGGGATTGTTTTTGCCATGGAAGAATTAACAAAAACGCATATTAGCTTTTATAAAACAGCCATCATTTCCGCCGTAATTATTGCGGGGCTCACCGCCCAATCTTTGCTTGGTCCCTATTTATACATCGGTTATCCCGATGTGGACCATCTGGCTTTCACCACTTTTCTTGTAGTGATACTGGCAGCATTGATCTGTGGCTTTTTGTCCTCGCTTATGTGCAAGTTGATTCTAAAAATCACTAACTGGAAATCTACCCTCCAAAAAAACTGGAAGCGAATTGTCTTTATCCTTTTTTGTGCAGCTGCCATTGCTGCAATGGGTTATTTTTCAGGAGAAGAGAGCCTGAATTCCGGAAAAGATATCATGACACAATTGCTTTTTACTTCCAACAAAATTGTACACTGGTACACCCCTTTCTTAAGAATACTCGGCTCAATGGCTTCATTTACCAGCGGGGCCGCTGGTGGCGTTTTTGCGCCTGCTTTAAGTTCAGGTGCCACAATCGGCTCTGTATTGTCTGAATGGCTTTCACTTTCAGATTCCAATTCCAATGTTGTGATACTGGCAGGAATGGTGGCTTTCCTGACAGGCATTACCAGATCGCCATTTACGTCTGCGATACTTGTTCTTGAAATGACAGATGGTCATCATATTATATTTCACCTGATGCTGGCTGCATTAGTATCCAATCTGATCGCTTATTTTATTGATAAACGTTCATTATACGACCATATCAAACTTCAATACATGCGGAAATTGACTAATGAAGAATAGGCATGGAAATACGCAGAGATATTTCATAGAATAGCCCGTAAAATTTCCTACAAAATCAAGTCAAAAATTCCTGTGTAAGATGGTGATGGGCAATAGATAGGCGACCGATCAGCTCGTTACCGTGCAAAAGCATATTAAACACCGGGTAAGCCTATCTCGCCAATGCCCCGGGTGTAAAACCTTTCACCAGGTCGAAAGTAGCACCAACAGACCCAACCACCGATTCTCCTCTTTTCAATCCGGCCCATTCCCGGATCTGGTATACCGGCTCTATGCCTGTACAGTGCGCTCCCATAAAATAACGGATGCCCGCTTTTTTCAGTTCGTCAGCCGTCCAGCGGATCTGTTCATCGCTGTTTTGTAACAAATGAAAACCGCCAATGGCTGCATACACTGTTTCCTGTTGCAGGTGATCGCGCGCCTGGGTAATGGTATTAATGATACCGGAATGTCCGCAACCGGATAAAAGCACCAGCCCCTTTGCTGTAAGGATAATCAGCGACATGTCTTCCGGAACAATATCAGCCACTGTTTTACCTGCCGCATCTTTTTTCTGCCAGCGCTGGTCGTAATTTTTTTCTGGATATTTTCTGGCTACAGGCCCTGTTACATAGATGCCCGGTGAAATTTCGGCAAAAGAAGCATGGGTAATGATTTTTCCGCCGGATTGTACATACAAGGCTGAATCCTGCCGCATTTTGGTTTCATCCCCTCCTGTTTCAGTCAGGCGTGTATCGAATATTCCTTTGCCTACATGGGTAACAGACAATGCCTGCCGGTTAGTTCGGCTGATTTCGTTACGCAGCGGCATCCAGCCAATGGTATGGTCCCAGTGATTATGACTGATCACAAAACGTGGAACCTGTGAAAGATCAATATTCAAAAGTTTGCTGTTCTCCAGTACGGTTTTTTCGTGGCTGCCGGCATCAAAGAGAATTTTTACTGAATCGGCTTCTACGAGGGCAGCAAAACCCCACTCGCCCATCCCTTTTTGGGCCAGCATGGTGCTGAGTATGGTGATCTTCAGGTTTTTTACTTGGTGGGCCGGTTGGGCCAATAAAAAATGGCTGAGCAGAACAAGCAACAGGATACATGCTGATTTTTTCATACGCAGGTGCAAGATGGTCAGTGATTGTTAAATATAGCATTTTTGATCTTCTCTGCATAGCTCACTACATCGTTTTATGGCGAAACCTGTTATACTGTCTAATACGATATAACAACAATCATTAACTGATTATATAGCAAACGTCTCTTTGTCGTTATTTTTTTGGAAATAGCAGCAGTACAGAAGTACCTTTCCCCACTTCACTTTTCAGCTCCAGTCTCCCGCCATTTTTCTGCATAAATTCTTTCACCAGTCTGAATCCCAATCCACTGCCTTTTTCCTGATTGGTACCGGGAGTGGTTACAACTGCGTCTGTTGAAAGTAACTTATCAATTGCCGTTTGTGTCATCCCAACACCTGTATCATTAATTATCAGTGTATCATATTGTTTATTAAAATCAGAATACACGATTATTTTTCCGTTGGTAGTAAATTTGTTGGCATTGGTAATTAAGTTCCGGAATATAAACCCCAACACATTCCGGTCAATGCGCAACTCCATTGTATCACTTACCAGATTAACGAGCAGGTTGCCTTTGAATTCTGCGGTTTGCAGCAGGAGAGCAATTTCTGCATCTACTACTTCTTTCACGTTTGTTCTTTTCAAATCCTGGGTTTTATCAGAAACGGTCATGGTTGCCCAGTCTACCAGATTATTCAAAAGACTCAGTGTAACATCAACCTGTTTTTCAGACATTTTCATCATCTGCTCGCGGGTCTCTTCATCCAGCAGTTTCTGATCGGCCAGTTCAAAAAAGCTTTTCAGCGAACCAATCGGCCCCCTTACATCATGCGCAATGATGGAGATCATTTTAGTAAGTACCTGGTTCTGGTTTTCGATCTGGGCGGTTTTTGCTTCCAGTTGTTTTTTTGTAATACGCAGATCCAGTAGTTTAGCCACGTGGTTACCCAATACTTTTAAAGCAAATACCTGCTCATCGGTTAATTTATTGGGCTTGGTATCATTTACACAAAGCATCCCTATCCGTGACCCGTTTTTGGTCACTAACTGCACACCGGCATAATACCTGATATTGGGGGTTTTCACAACCAATGGGTTATCAAAAAATCTTTTGTCTTTCAAAGCATCCACCACTTCAAAGAAAGGACTGTCCATTACAATGGCGTGCCCACAAAAAGATATATCCCTGGGTGTTTCTGCAGCTTCCACACCCACTTTGGCTTTGAACCATTGGCGGCTATAGTCAACCAGCGAAATCAGTGAAATAGGCGTATGGCAGATCTTGGAAGCCAACTGAACAATCTCATTAAATTCTTCTTCTTCAGGAGTATCCAGAATGCCCAGTTCGTGGAGATCATGTAACCGGAGCAAATCATCGGCGGGGATAGGGGCGGGTATCATACAATCATTTTAAAGATAAATCAGTATTAATTACACCCTAAAAGTATTCACCCATTACCCCAAAAAGGATAACAGCTATCCGCAAATACACATAGTTAATTCACTACAAAAAACAAAAATGTTCATAATCAATCAGTTACAAAGAATATCGGGGTGTGGATGCAGCCAAAAAACCTGTATGGTATCATTTCCTGCAGAAAAATATAAACCTGCTGTAGACAGATGTCTGTTGTTGGATCTTTTATTTACACTACAAAACAGGAGCATGGTTATAAAGCTATCTGTGTTCTACCTAACCAGTAATACCGCCATCAATGGCCGGTGATCAGAAGCATAGGTTTCGGGCACTACAAAATGACTGATTACTTTAGCGGTTGTTTTGGGAGAGAAAGCGATAAAATCAATCACTTCTGTGGGAAGATCCTGCGGAAAAGTAGGCATACAGGGATCGCAGGTAAGCTGTAATTGTGTGGCGAGAAGCGATAGTGGCTGACTGCCGGGCCTATCGTTCAGATCTCCGGCCAGTATAAAGGGGATCGAATCCTGCCGGGCGGTTTCGGCAATCTGCTGCACCTGTAATAAACGATTAGCAGCATTCTCTACATCAAGATGCGTACTCGCAAAACGGATCTGTTTACCACCCGGTATGGTTACCCTTGCAGTGGCCAGTACCCTGCGCTCGGTTTTGGGATCTGCCTCCTGCGATAACCATTGGGTACGGGTTTCGGAGAGAGGGAATCTGGAAAGGATGGCAACCCCATACCCACCCCCGCCATAATCAATGGCTTTGCCAAAATAAAAATACATACCCAGGGCTTCTGCAATGGCCGCCGCTTCGTTGATTTCTTTACCTGAACGGGTGGTATTCACATCAATTTCCTGTAAAGCCACCAGATCCGGCTGCCGGCTGCGGATCACTTTTACAATAGCCGGAATATCAATCACACCCTGCGTTGCCTTACCGGGAGGATTACAGTGGTGTACATTATAGGTCATTATCCTGATACTATCCTGAAAACCGGGTCCGGCAGGTGCCGCACAGGAAAAATCCGGAGAATCAACAGGAGTAGATGCAGTTACTACTATTGGCCATATTAACAGCAGGATCCATCGTGTGGAATATCGTTTTATATACAGCATACGGTAATGAATGGTGAGGCAAAACTAAGTAAAGTTGGTTCCAGAATCAAAGCAGTATTCAGGCGACAGGAATTCTTACCCGAATAACCGTTCCCTTTCCATGCCCGGCTTTTATCTCTAACGAGCCATCAACAGCCAGTGCTCTTTCCCTGATGCTTATCAAACCCAGCCGGTCTGAATCATGTACGGCATCAAATCCATTGCCATCATCTGTAATGGTTAATTCTATACTGCCATTGATTTTCCAAAGCCTTACGGTTACTTCTTTGGCTTGTGCATGTTTGGTTATATTGGTCAATGATTCCTGGCAGATCCTGAACAGTTCTGTTCGGATCTGTTGAGAAATGCCGGCATCATCCATTTCTTCAGTAAATACAGAGGTAACGCCACTTGTTTTGGTAAACTGTTCGCAAAGCCATTTGATAGATGCATTCAGTCCCAGTTCATCAATCATTACAGGCCGAAGCGAAGATGCGATTTTACGAACATCATTAATCAGGGTTTGCAGAATCTTACTCGCATTACTGATCCGTTTACTCACTTTCGGATCAGGATCGGTTACATGCAGGGCCAACCAGTCGATATCCATTTTTACAGCAGATGCCAGCTGTCCGATTTCATCATTTACTTCCCGCGATAGTTGCTTTTGTTCATCCTCACGTTTATCCTGTAAATGTGCAGCTAACCGGTGTAGCTGTACATTTGCCATATCCAGCTGTGCAGTCCGTTGCTTCACTTTTTGCTCCAGCGTAGCTGCCAGTTGCAAAGCATTCTCTTCTGCATCGGCACGTGCTTTGATGGTACGGAAAATCAATTGAATAAGCGATAGAAAAATGGCCAAAATGGTAAACCCCAGAAACAGGATTGCATTGTTGGCATTGGCATTTTGCCTATTGGTTTTGGCTTGTACTTCATCCACCAGTTCCTGTTCCTTTTTTTTGAGACCATTCAATACAGCGATAATCCGGTTCATTAAAACAGGGGTTCGAACAAGCATGTTCCTAAGGTTGTTTTGTAAAGAAACCTGCCTTCCAGAAAGGAGTAAAGAGGAATCGAGTAAAATGATACGGTTTGCTACCAGTGCCGACAGGGTATCCATGCGCAGCTGCTGGTCGGAGTGCCTGGCAACACGGTATTTTAATTGTTCCAGACGCTTTTCCAATATATTTTTTTCTTCTATAGTTGGACTGAGAAAGGAGGAGTCGCGTATCAGGATGTATCCACGCACACCAGATTCCATCCGGGTAAGAGTAGCAATAATATCATCTGCCAGAACAATGCTTTCTGTATTGTTTAGAATAAGATCAGCCGTTTTACCAACCTGCTTATCTGTTTTATTATCCAGATACACCACCAGCAGAATCACGAAAGCGATCACCAGAAAGCCACTGATCATTCTTCGCTGAAAGGAAAGGGCTGTTCGGTGAAAAAAAATCGAATAATAAATACCCGCACAGATTACCAGAAACAGCAGGGCAGTATGTAGTGCAATAACGGTGAGGGATGGTATACTGATCAACTCCGGATTACCAAAAAAATAGCTGATGACGGAAACGGCTGCAATTAAAAGGGAAATGAAGAGTGCAGTCCAGTTAAGTACAAATATTTTTCTGTTACGGATACTGAATAATACAAAACTCAGGAGCAGAAAATTAACAACCGTTAGTGCGCTGGGCCTGCCCGGATAAACCGTGTAGGGTGTTCCGGGGCCCTCTGTCCAGAAAAGTTCATCTATCCCTATGTTAACAGAAAATATATATTCAATCAGCGTGAGTACAGCAATCAGGGTAACTATGATAAGGCAGACGACACAAGCCTTTCTGCTACTTTTTTCCCCCATCATCAGTAAGGCAATTCCCGTGAAGAGGAAACAAATAGCAGTATTGAATTTCATAGAAATGAAATCGGGGGATACCGATGTAAGCAGGGGAATATGCAGCACCCAGCCGGTAATTACCAGCGCGCTGACCAGGATGGCAACAAGACCAGCTACAGTTAGGCTATTTTTGCGGATAAAATTCATACACAAACCCGATTCACCTGTTTAACCGGCCGCGTATGCGGAAGCATATAGCCAGCAAATAATCAATCCACTTATCTGTTTCTGGTAGCTAAGCGCTGCTATACAGATAGGCCCTTTACAAATTAGGCATTCTTCTGTATTTATTTGCTGATCAAAATCATATAAGCCTTTTTTAAGGTTGTTGGGCGCTAAAGGGGATATGTACCCAATTTTTACTTTGCGCCTTTCATTTTTATGACAAAGGCTGACAGGTCTTTTTCTTCATCGCTGTACAGGAGCAGTTGCTGCCGGGGCGAATAGAGGAAGAGGGATGGGTACTTCCGGGGTTGAAAAAGAGTGATAAACTGGTTACGGGTATCGCGCAGCAATACCGTATTGGGCTGGTGGAGTAATTGGGGGGCATATTTGCCGAGAAAAGCTTCTGCACTGGGTCCGGGATCGAGGGTAACCAGGTAAATAGCGGCTTTGCCCAGCTCGCGGTAGTGGCTGTTCAGGTATTGCATGGCTTTCTGGCAATGATCGCAGGTAATATCAAAAAAGGCAAAAAAAAGGAGTTTACCGGATGGCAATTGCTGGCGGGTAAAAGCCATACCGTTTTTTTGCAGGAAACGGAAATCAGGAACGGTTTGAGCCGGGACCTGGGCGTGTAAGCCATTGGTGATACATAAAATACACATGCCAAGAATGAGCCATTTTTTCATGAAAGAAAGATAGTAAAGTTTGGGTGTTGGCAGGATAACGGATAAAGAATTAATATAAATAAATATCTTCACCAGCTATTCATTTAACGATCGCTGGATATGTTTCTCTATGTGAAAAATATGGTTTGCGAACGTTGTATCATGGCGGTACGGCATGAGCTGCAGCAACTGGGGCTTGCATATCGTCATGTGCAGCTGGGCGAAATAGAACTGGCAGACACACCGGGCCAGGATCGGCTCAACGTTTTATCCAATGCCCTATCAGCGATCGGTTTTGAACTGCTGGACGATAAAAAATCAAGAACCGTAGAAAAGATCAAAACCACGATCGTATCGCTGATACACCGCAACAATGGCGAATTTAACCTGAAATTATCTGCCTTACTGGAGGAAAAACTCGGGTTGGACTATGCATACCTCAGCACCCTTTTTTCTTCCGTTGAAGGTATCACCATCGAAAAGTACGCTATCCTGCAGCGAATTGAAAGAGTAAAGGAATTACTGGTATACGATGAACTGAGCCTGGGCGAAATTGCCGACCAGTTAGGCTACAGCAGTGTGCAGCATCTATCGCTCCAGTTTAAAAAAATCACCGGCCTTACCGCTTCGAAGTTCCGTAACCTGAAAGAAAAAAACAGGATCCCGCTGGATAAGATCTGATCCTGAAAATTATATAACGGTTTCTTACCATTCTGTAACAGTTGCCCCATGCCCCATAAGTAGTTTGCAGTACTAAACTACCCTTCTATGCAGGAACAATTATTTTATATCAAGGGCATGGTCTGCGAGCGTTGTATCCATGCCGTCAGGGAAGCGATCGGTCAACTGGGCTATCCCATACAAGATCTGCAACTCGGAGAGCTTGTTCTGCTGTACCCAACCCCTATTGAAGCGCAACTGCTGCAACAAAAGCTGGAACCACTCGGATTCAGCCTGCTGCAATCCAAAAAAAGTCAACTGACCCGGGCAATCCGGGAGCTGGTGGCCGAAGTATACTCCGGCCATTTCGATTTTCCGCAGGCATTCCGTTTCTCCCGTCTGGCAGCTGAAAAGCTAAACAGGAGTTATGAGCACATCAGCGATAGTTTTTCGGAAGAGGCAGGAGTGAGCCTGGAGAATTACATCATCCGGTATCGCATCAGCAAAGCGAAAGAAATGATGGTATATAACAGGCAGCGTGTTTCCGGTGTCGCCTTTGCACTCGGGTTCAGCAGCACGGCACATTTTTCCCGGCAGTTCAAACAGCACACAGGTTTAACACCCACCTATTTTACAGCGATCCAGCAAAACAAACAGACGGCACAGCTGCCGGCCCGTTCCTGAAATAATATGAATCTATCCCTGCATTGTATAACAACCATGCAGCTGGTATATCGGATTTTTGTATAAATGTTTTAGTTATGGTACACTTATCCAACAAAAAAGAACAGGCAACACTGGTAAAAGAAACTTTTCCCATACTGGAGATGAGCTGTGCCTCCTGTGCCATCAGCGTAGAATCTATGCTGAAAGCCGCAGAAGGGGTAGCAGATGCGGGTGTTAATTTTGCGAGCCAGGATGCATGGATCCAATACGATCCTGCTGTTACTGATCCCGAAAAACTGCAGCAATCGGTACGTGCCATCGGGTACGATATGGTGGTTGTTACCGAAAACCGGGATGAAGCCAAAGAGCAGGCCCAGCAACAACACTTCCGTGCTGCTAAAAACCGAACCATCTGGTCAAGCGTCCTCTCTCTCCCTATCGTGGTTATAGGGATGTTTTTTATGGATATGCCCTATGGTAATTATATCATGATGGCGCTTGCCACCGTAGTGGTATTTTATTTTGGCCGCGGTTTTTTCAGTAATGCCTGGAAGCAGGCACTGCATGGCAAAGCCAATATGGATAGCCTGGTAGCGATGAGCACCGGTATTGCTTACCTGTTCAGCAGTTTCAACACGTTTTTTGCTGATTTCTGGCATGCCCGTGGTTTACATGCCCATGTGTATTTTGAAGCCGCGGCGGTGATCATTGCTTTTATCTCATTGGGTAAACTGCTGGAAGAAACCGCTAAATCCAATACCTCATCCGCTATCAAAAAACTGATGGGCCTGCAACCCAAAACGGTTACCCTGGTACTCGATAACAACGAAACCAAAGAAATTCCTGTTAGCCAGGTGCAGGCAGGAAATCTGCTGCTGGTGAAACCCGGCGAGAAAATACCGGTGGATGGTAGTGTAGTAAACGGAAACAGTTATGTAGATGAAAGTATGATCACCGGCGAGCCCATTCCGGCAGAGAAAAAGGAAAACGACAAAGTATTTGCAGGAACCATTAACCAAAAAGGAAGTTTCCGTTTTACTGCCGAAAAAGTGGGTGGCGAAACCGTGCTGGCGCAGATCATTAAACTGGTGCAGGAAGCACAGGGCAGTAAAGCACCCGTACAAAAGCTGGTTGATAAAATTGCCGGCATTTTTGTACCCACCGTAATGGGTATCTCCCTGCTCACGTTTGTTGTATGGATATTACTTGGAGGAGAAAATGCCTTTACACATGGCCTCTTAACGGCAGTAACCGTATTGGTGATCGCCTGTCCCTGTGCCCTGGGGCTGGCCACACCCACAGCCATCATGGTAGGTGTGGGAAAAGGTGCCGAAAATAATATCCTCATCAAAGACGCCGAAAGTCTGGAACTGGCCCATCGCGTGAATGCTATCATCCTCGATAAAACAGGCACCATTACTGAAGGTAAACCTACCGTGAGTGATATGGTATTTAGGCATGCATCCGATCAGCCGATGCTGAAATCCGTTTTACTGGCAATGGAAAAACAATCTGAACACCCGCTTGCCGAAGCGCTTGTAAAACACCTGGCGCAGGAAGGCAGTAAAGAAGTAATACTGGATTCTTTTGAAAGTATTACCGGCAAAGGCGTAACTGCAAAATACCAGAACAGCATTTTTACGCTTGGCAACAGTACCCTGCTGGCAGAAAAAGATATCAGCATAGATAACACTATGCAGGCTACTATCAGCCGCTGGCAGCAGCAGGCCAAAACCGTAGTGATTTTTGCAGAGAACAAACAGGCAGTAGCCGTGATAGCCATTACCGATGCCATCAAAGCCGGTTCAAAAACTGCCATAACCCACCTGCAGCAACAGGGGATTGAAGTGTATATGCTGACCGGCGATAACAAACAAACCGCTGCGGCCATTGCCAAAGAAGCAGGTATCACGCAGTTTAAAGCAGAAGTATTACCGGCTGGCAAAGCGGAGTTTGTAAAACTGTTGCAGCAACAGGGTAAAACAGTAGCCATGGTGGGCGATGGTATCAACGACAGTCATGCACTGGCCCAGGCCGATGTTAGTATTGCCATGGGCAAGGGCAGCGATATTGCGATGGATGTGGCCAAGATGACATTGATTACTTCAGACCTGAACAGCATACCCAAGGCCCTGAAACTATCCAGAAGAACCGTACAAACCATCCGCCAGAACCTGTTCTGGGCCTTTATCTATAACCTGATCGGGATACCGGTTGCCGCGGGTTTGTTGTACCCGGTTAACGGCTTCCTGCTGGATCCTATGCTGGCCGGTGCGGCCATGGCCCTGAGCAGTATCAGCGTAGTAGGTAACAGTCTGCGGCTGAAGTTTGCTACACTATGATAAACAGGTATTTACCTCATGAACATTACCGCACATCTGTATATATGACCATTTAAGTAGACTATGTGCAGCATATGTATCGCATCCCCGAAAACTATTTTTGAAAAATATATTTGCATTTGAAAACTACCTGCTTACCGTCGGCAACCGGCATGTGTAAGCAGGTTTTTTATTACCTAAACACAAGAAAATGGAACTCATTACTTATAAAACCAATATCAGCAGTGAAACTGCTTTTCAAAAGGTAAAGCCTTATCTCGATAATGCTGTTGGCCGTGGCAACTGGCAACTGGATCTCTGCATCAGCGATAAAAAACTGACCGTCTACTCTCCGGATGTGATCAATGAAAATCTGGTGATCGGAGCCATCCACAAAGCTGGATACAAGGCCGTGAATATCGAAGACTACTATGCTATTTATTAAAAGAAACCTGCAAGCATTTATGAAGAAGATTATTATGCCTTTCGCATTGGCGATGATGGCAATTATCACCATTACCTCCTGCCGCAAAACAACAGAAGACGCGGTGCCGGTACCGGGATCAGTTGATCAAACTACGTATTTACAATTATCCGCTAACGGGGTTCAGTTGGGTCAGGGACAGTTATACGCTTTGGTGAGCGTTAACAACGATCAGGGACAGGAAGTAGTGAGCAACAAAAAAGTGACCCTTGATTATGTTCAGGGTGTATACAAAACCGACAGAATCACACTGGCCAGGGGTTCTTATGTACTTTCCAAATTCATTGTAACCACAGCAAGCGATACGGCTGTATATGCAGCTCCTAAACCAAATTCAGCAAAAGCGGCACTGGTGAGCAAGCCTGTATCTATTCCGGTTAGTATTACAGAAACAGGGGTTACCGCCGCAGCGGTGCAGGTATTGAAAGTAGATGCCACCGACTCGCCGGCCAGTTTTGGTTATACGGTGGATGATTTTGGTAAAATCGCTTTTAGAGAACTGTTAGTAAAATTGACGATTACTGTGGGTGAGGTAGTATACGACAGTTTGCCCGGCAAACTGGTGGTTGATGCCGGCAGCACCGGCGGTCAGCACTGGATCAGGGAAATAGAACTGCAGGAAGGTATTACCCAGATCAGGGTACCGGAGAATTATGAAACCTTCTCCTTCCAGGTAGCCAAATGGAACACTACTGCACAGAAAACACTTAGCAAAACAGAACTGGGCAACACCACCCAGCTGCATCTGACAGCCGTACGCCAGCCTAAATTGCTGGTGGAAGAAACCACTTTCATAGAAAACGCAGCGGGCCTGGTTCCGGATACACGCACCGAATACCTGTACAATGCCAATAACCGTTTGTCTGCTATCAAGTTTTACCAGAAGCAAATACAGTCAAGCAACCTGCCATTAACCAACCAGTACCAGTTTTTATACAATGGTACGCGGCTTGACACAATCAAAAGGTTCAATCCTGACAACAACACACTTACCGGGTTTTCCGGCTTCACGTATGCAGCAGGAAAGATCGCTACGGTAAGTAATGTTAGTTATGACCAGTCTACCAATGTATTGTTTGACTACAGCCAGTTCAATACCCATCAGGTCATTTCAGCCAATTACCTGTTCTACAACGGTAACAGCATGACTTACACCATGCAGTTCCGGAATGGCAACCTGGTGTCTGATAAAGCCATCAGTTCAACAGGTAGTGGAGAGTCCAGTGTGTACAATTACGACAGTTATATCAACCCCAAACACCAGCTGGGTTATCCGGATATTTTCCTGTCAAACAGCTCCAAAAACAACCGTTTACTGGAACAGAAAATCTATAGTGGCGGTTTCCCTTCTGTTATTCCGTATAAAACCGAATTCATCTATAATACAGATGGTTACCCGGCGGAGGAATATGTGAGTTACAAGGGATATACATCGCAGCAACATGTATACCGGATCAAAAAAGTATACCGTTATCAATAATTAACGAAAGAAGCATACTGAAAACCGGCCTGCCATTACCATAGCAGGCCGGTTTTCTTATATAATATGTGAATCATGTAATAATCCCTACCAAGCCTGTAAGGCTGGTCTGTACCCGGCTGCTGACCTTTGTATCACTGGTTTTCTCCAATAAAGGAGTTCCCGGATTCAAAATTCACAGCTATGAAAAAGTACATTTCACACCTGACAACCTTATTCGCCCTAACACTACTTAGTGTAACGGCGGGTACCGCGCAGGATACAAGTTACAAGAGTACCACCGTTATAGAACCTGCCTTATTCTCTGGCAACCAGGGATACAGAACCTGGTCTATTGGTTTACACGCGGGCGTTATGGCCCCTTTTGCCGCTTCCGGTGGCCGCAACGACTTTTCCAAGTGGAAGCCAACCCTGGAATATGGTGGTTATATCAAATTCCAGACCTCACATGTATTCGGCTTACAGCTGGATGTAATGAGAGGCAGTTTAGAAGCCAATAACGATAAACTCTGGGTAGGCCAACCTCCTATCAGTCCTTACAAATCATTTAAAACCGATGTTAACTGGGCAGCCAGTTTAAGTGGAGTGGTTACACTGGGCAATATCAACTGGTCACAACTGCATACTTCTATCCAGCCTTATTTATCAGTTGGTGGTGGTGCGGTTAATTTCAAACCTACCATGATCACCAGTGCGGGTACATCTGTTCGTTTTAATTCAGAAGGCAGTAATACAGAATTCTTTATTCCTGCGGGACTTGGCATCAAAGCCAACTTGTCTCCCAGTGTTAATTTAGACCTGGGTTATACCATGGCTTTTGTAGATGCCGATAATCTGGATGGTTATCTGAAAGGTCCTGCTTACAACAGTGATAAATTTTCTTACGCCCACATTGGACTGGAATTCATTCTTGGTAAAACAACCAAGCCACAACTGGCCAGGCATAATGCACCGGCACAACTGGCCAAGAGCATGCAGGACAAAAACGATGCGCTGAGTGCAGCCATGGCAGCGGCTGAAGAAAGACATAACAAACATATGGCCGAAATGAATGCCATGCGTAGTGATATGAACAGGATGAAAATGGACAGCGATGGTGATGGTGTATCTGATTATTTCGATAAGTGTCCGAACACATCTGCTGGTGTAAAAGTAGATGGTGCGGGTTGTGCCTTACCGGTAGCAGTGCCTGCTAAAGACACGGTTATCAAGGTATACAACAACACTTACGTAATTACGGAAGAAGATAAAAAGATCGTAAATGAAGCTATCCGTAACCTGGAATTTGATTTTGCCAAATCCACCATCCGTGCCCGTTCTTACCCTTACCTGAACAGGGTAGCCGAACTGCTGGTGAAAAAAGGATTCAGCCTGAAACTGGGCGGACATACAGATAATGTAGGATCTGACCAGGCTAATATGCGCTTGTCTAAAGACAGAGCAGAGTCTGTGAAGAATTACCTGGTATCACAAAATGCCAGCAGCAGCCGCATTGAAGCAGTAGGTTATGGCGAATCACAACCTGTTTCTTCTAACAAAACAGCCACTGGCCGTCAGCAGAACAGACGTGTAGAATTTACGCTGTATTAATTGTAATTGATCATAGCAAAAGTCCGTAAGTAATTACTTACGGACTTTTGTATTATAAACGATGAAGGGATATCTATATCTGCGGGTGTGGGTTTAAAAGACTATCTTCAGGCAGACACATCAGCCGATTATACACTCCTTACCTCTGTTTACGGTCAAGCCTTAACTGAGTAATTATTACCCTTCCCCTCAACATCATTAACAGAAATTACGAGAAGCGTATTTCTACCCGTTTACCGCTCAAGCATAAAATCCAGTAAACATGAAACTATTTATCAAATACATGGTAAGCCAACGTTGTAAAATGGTGGTGAAAGAAGAGTTGAAGAAAATGGGACTACACTATATGGTGGTAGACCTGGGTGAAGTAGAGATCATGGAAACACTACAGGATACACAATGGCAAACTTTAAAGGAAGCGCTGATGGTTTCCGGTTTGGAACTGATGGATGACAAAAGAACGATCCTGATTGAAAAGATCATACATGTGATTATGGAAATGATACATGTATCGGAAGAGCTGCCCATTGTTAATTACTCCAACCATATCAGTGAAAAATTGCACTACGACTATACTTATCTTTCTAACCTCTTCACCGAGATCAAAGGAATTACCATACAGCAGTTCATCATCCTGCACAAAATAGAAAGAATCAAAGAGCTGATCATTTACGACGAATTCAACATCACCGAGATAGCCTGGAAGATGAATTACAGCAGTGTGGCACACTTATCCAATCAGTTTAAAAAAATTACCGGCTTCTCGCCAACACATTTTAAACAGCTGAAACAGAAAAGAAGAACACCTATAGAAGAGATCGGAAATGAAAATCGTGATCCAGAAAAACTAAAACCATGAAATCAGTTATTATAAGCCGTAACGAATCCGGATATGCCCGGAGTTTGATAGAAGCCAGTCTTGACCCGTTGGTAACTATCAGCACTGAAGGTAAAATCACTGATATGAATGAAGCCACCATTCGTATTACGGGCAAAACACGAATAGAACTGATCGGCACTAATTTTTTTGAATATTTTACCGAACCGGCTAAAGCAACAGAAGTGTATGAAGCCGTATTTGACAAAGGGTTTGTTGCAGACTACCCGTTAACCATCCGCGATCATAAACTGACAGACGTTTTGTTTAACGGTTCTGTATATAAGGACGAGCTGGGGCAGGTATTGGGTGCGGTAGTAGTAGCCCGCGACATTACCGAACAGAAAAGGATCGAAAAGGAGTTCATAGAAGCCAAGGTATTTGCCGAACTGGCCACTGAGATAGCCGAAGAGGCGAAAAGTAAAGCTGAATCTGCTACACGTATTGCGGTAGATGCGGTAAAGGCAAAACAACAGTTCCTTTCGAACATGAGCCACGAGATCCGTACCCCCATGAATGCGATTATCGGTTTTACCAAAGTAGTATTAAAAACCGAGTTAAGTGCCAAACAGAAAGAATACCTGATGGCGATTAAAATGAGCGGCGATGCATTGATCGTACTCATCAATGATATCCTGGATCTGGCTAAGGTAGATGCAGGTAAAATGAGTTTTGAAGAAACACCCTTCAAGATGGCTTTGTCCATTTCTGCCATGCTGCACCTGTTTGAGCAGAAAATACAGGAAAAAAACCTGGTGTTGGTGAAAGAATATGACAATCGTATCCCAACTGTATTGGTGGGCGATGCGGTACGATTACACCAGATCATCCTGAACCTTGTAAGTAATGCCGTAAAATTCACTTCGTCAGGCACTATTACGGTAAGTGTGAGCCTGCTTACAGAAGAAGAAGATAAAGTGACCATCCAATTCTCCGTAACAGATACCGGCATCGGGATCCCCGATAATAAGATCGAAAAGATCTTTGAGAATTTTCAGCAGGCTTCCAGCGGCACTTCGCGCCTGTATGGCGGAACTGGGTTGGGACTCGCTATTGTAAAACAACTGGTAGAGGCGCAGGGTGGAATAATACGGGTAGTAAGTGCGGTAGACAAAGGATCAACTTTCAGTTTTGAACTCAGCTTTCTGAAAACAAAGTCGGCTGCAGAAGATGATCCGATAATTCTGGAAGTAGACAAGCGGATAAAAGACATTAAGGTACTGGTAGTAGAAGACATGGCCCTGAACCAGTTACTAATGAAAACGTTGCTGGACGATTTCGGTTTTGAGCGTGATATTGCTTCGAACGGAAAGATTGCTATTGAAAAAATGGCAACGGAGAAATATGATATTATCCTGATGGATCTGCAAATGCCCGAAATGAACGGGTTTGAAGCCACAGAGTACATCCGGAACCAATTACATTTATCTATTCCCATTATTGCCTTAACGGCAGATGTAACCACTGTTGATCTGGCCAAATGCAGAGCCGTTGGCATGAACGATTATATTGCCAAACCGGTGGATGAAAAACTATTGTACAGTAAAATCATCAGCCTTGTAAATAAACCGGCAGCAGAGCGTATTAATGAAAAAACGCCTGACACCAAAACACCTGTTAACTGGAAATGTACTAACCTGATGTACCTATCCAAACGTACTAAATCAGATCCCGCTTTAATGATGGAAATGATTTCCTTATACCTTGAACAAACTCCCCCATTAATCAATGTGATGAAAACCAGTTTAGAAACAAAAGACTGGGATGGCTTACATGCCGCTGTGCATAAGATGATTCCTTCTTTTTCTATCATGGGCATCAGTGCAGAATTTGAGCAGATAGCTATTCATGTGAAAGAGTTTGCTGCAAGGCAGGAACCGCTCGAAACCATTTCGAACATGGTTACACAGCTTGAGAATGTGTGTAATCAGGCATGTGCTGAATTAACCGAAGTATTGAACGATATAAAAATGGGTATTCATGAAAAATAATAAAAAAATCAAAATCTTTCTCGTAGACGACGATGCCGTTTACCTGAGACTACTTGAAATAGAATTTCTCGCACATGGCAATCTGGAAATAGAGACCTATGCCAACGGCGATGAATGCATTGCCCATCTGGATCATCAACCAGACATCATTATCCTGGATTACCTGCTGGACGGAGTGGACCCGGATGCCATGAATGGCATTGAAGCACTCGACAGGATCAAAGCTGTGAACCCGGATCTGCCGGTTATCATGTTATCGGCACAGGATAAGATCGAAGTAGCGATTGATTGTATGCATCACAAAGCTTTTGATTATGTGGTAAAAAGTGAGACCGCCTTCCTGCGGCTGCAGAAAAGTATCATTACTATCCTCCGGATCAAAAAGATTGAAACAGAACTGAACTGGTATATGGAAAGAATGTAACGCTATTAACTGCAGCACTGTTAACGGTATTACAAATCTGTGAATCCTGCAAGTCAATGAATACAACCTGTAACAGCCAGACCAGCAGAACGACAGAACTTCACAGACACAATTTCTGCTACAACGGCTGCCTTCTAAGCCAACACTTACACCAGGTATTTGCGCTAAGGAAGTCACAAAAAACAATCATGAAAAAAATCATTTTGCTGCTCACTGTTTTCTTCAGTGGATTTATTGCCAATCCGGCCACTGCCCAGATCAGTCTGGGAGTTAATCTCAATATTGGCTCACAACCCGTTTGGGGACCTGTAGGCTACGACTATGTAGATAATTATTACCTGCCCGATATAGACGTGTATTATAATGTACCGAAACGGCAGTATGTCTATCTTGACCGCGGCCAGTGGATCTCAGCCAGTTCGTTGCCCGTTCGTTACAAAAGTTACGACCTGTACAAGGGTTATAAAGTAGTCATCAACGAAAACAGGCCATACCGTAATGCTGCCATGTACCGTGCCAAGTATGCAGGTTATAAAAACAACCACAGCCAACAGGCCATCCGTTACAGCCATGACGAAAAATATTTTGTAAATAAAAATCATCCGGAGCATAACAAATGGAAAGGCAACAAAGGCAAGGGCAAAGAGAAAGGCAAAAAAGGGAACCACTAACATTTTCCCACCAAATACATTGATTATCAGAAAATCCCGGCTAAATGCCGGGATTTTCTGTTCGGAACAACAAGTGAATCTTGTAAATTATGAAACAGCCTGTATAACAATATATAAAACGCGAATGAAGAACTTTATAGGGTGAAAATTCATTCACCATCTTAAATTATTACCATGAGCAACTTAACAGGATTAGAAGGCAACTGGAACGAGATCAAAGGAAAACTGAAACAGAAGTATGCCACACTTACCGATAATGACCTTTTGCTGATCGAAGGCAAGCAGGATGAATTATTAGGCAGGTTACAGATCAAACTGGGCAAAACCAAAGAAGAGATCCATGCCATTCTCGGCGATTTGTAAATAACCCGATTCATTCACATTTAGTAAACATCCACTATGAAACTATCCCTCCTTACCCTCTCCGCCTTTTCGCTATTTGCGATAGGAACATTTAACGCATGTACTACGCCAGCCGAAAAAGTAGAAAACGCAGAAACCAAGGTAGCAGAAGCCAATAAAGATCTCGACAAGGCTAACGAAGAATATACAGCCGATATCGAAAAATACCGGGTTGAAAACGCCGCTAAAGTAGCTGCCAACGATAAAGCACTGGCAGAGTTTAAAATCCGGATCGCTTCTGAGAAAAAAGAAACCAGGGAAGCCTATCTCAAAAAGATAGCCGAACTGGAAAAGAAAGACAGTGATCTGAAAAAAAGGTTAGCCGATTATAAAGCTACCGGAAAAGACAACTGGCAGATCTTTAAAACTGAATTCAGCCATGATATGGATGAACTCGGTAAAGCTTTCAAAGATCTTACAGTAAATAACGTAAAAGACTAAAACCACACCAGTAACCACATAAGCACGTAAGGCTCAAATTGTACAAACAACCAGGTCTTATGTGCTTATAAAACCATTCTTCTCAAAACTCAAAACAAACAACCATGGGAAACTTATTATATCTAATTGCGGTTATTCTGATCATTGGCTGGCTGATCGGATTTGTTGGTTACAACACAGGCGGTATTATTCATATATTGCTGGTAATAGCGGCCATTGCCATCATCCTGCGTATCATACAGGGCAGAAGGCTTTAATTCATCGTCTATCAAATAGCCTGCACCAGGTCCTCGATGGTAATACCATCGGGGTGAGGGTGAATTTGATTACGTAGTCTTTGAATAGCGTTTTCAATAGCCGCTGCATCCATCCCCATCATCCGGGCCATTTCGGTATAAGGCAATTGCAGTCTTACCAATGTAAGGATACGGGTATCTGCCAGCGTTAAACCCGGAATCTTCTGTTCCAGGCGCACAAAAAAACCTTTGTGCACTTTATCAAATAATTCCCGGAAAGATTGCCATTCTGTGTCTGTCAATATAGTAGACTGTACCAGCTTCTCAAAATTCTGTAATCGCTCCTCATACACAGGATTGCCGGTCATATTGGCTTTCAGGCGTTCCAGTTCTGCAGCAAATCTTTCTATCAATTCGTTTTTCTGGCGGTTATTACGGGTAAAATCCTGGAGCAATTGCCTGGCATGTTGCAGTTTTTCTTCCGCTATCTGTTTTTCTTTCTGCAATATAGCGGCTGTATTTCTCGCTTTCAGGCGATAGCGTCCGTACAGCAACAACAGCACTACCAATAACAGGAACAAAATCAGGATCACCGCATTTCTCCGAAGGGTTTCAGCGGTAGCATCTGCTTCCATTTGATTTACCTGGTTCAGGTGTCTTTCGGTTTCTATACGCAACTGGATCTTTTCGTATGCCTGCCTGTCACGGTTAGCCGTCAGGCTGTCTTTTACCTGCATCAGCTTTCGCTGTGCTTCCAACGCCAGTGTTTCCTGTCCGGTGCGTTCATAATACAAACCCAGCGCCTCATATAGATTTCTTCTTCCCTGCAAACCAAAAGATCCTTTTACCATTGACCTGGCTTCCGCTATCCGGGCAGCAGCTTTTATCGGATTGTTTTTCACCAGGTCTATCCGGGCCAGCAATAACTGATCTGCCGCCGCATCTTCGGGCAGGCCCCTGGCAACTTTGAACCGACTACCCTGTTCCAGCAAGGGATAGGCTTTCTCAAACAAGCCATTGGAAAAATACAGGCTACCGATATTGCCAAACGTAATACCGATCCAGGCCGTATCCCGGTTAGCCTGCGCTTCTGCCAATGTTAACCGAAACCAGTGAAAAGCGCCTGCCGTATCTCCTTTTTGTTTGTGAATAATGGCCAGGGTATTCAAAGATTGTTTGCGCAGGTAAGTGGTTACCTTCTTCAGTTCCTGGATCTGTAGCAGATAGGGTTCCGCTTTTTCATAGTTGCCCGACTCATAATAAATGCCCCCGATAAAAAACAGGATCTTATCAATATCGGGCACTTCTTTGTAGCCGATCTCATTAAAATAGGTATCGGCCCGTAACAGGTATTCGAAGGCCAGCGGATATTTTTTAAAACTGTAATAGTAGCCACCTGCACGAAAATTGGTCATTCCAATCATTAAAGGAAGCCGGTGTTTTTTAGCGAGGGCAATGGCCGACTCATGCAGAGAAGTAGAATACGGATTAAAACCACGGATGCGCGCATACTGATCTGCCAGCAGGGATAGGGAGAAACAATGCAGCTCCTTATCATCCCGTTCTTCTGCGCTGCTGATCAGCTGGCGGATGGCGGTAATGGAAAAAACAGAGTCCCGGCGTTTTACCTGTTCATCGTAAATATCCAGCGCTTTGGCAATTCGTTGTTTGGTCGGCACCTGAAACACACTGTCAAATACCCCCGAACCCATTACCGGCGAGAGGCAGCAAAACAAGCAGGCAGCTATGCAGAAACGCAGCTGTATCATAGACAATGGGTTACAGTAGTAATGGTTAGAGATGTATAGATAATACTTTTCGGCGAAATAGGAAAGTGCCGAAGTTGCCTAATTTTTCGCCGACAGCTTACGAAAAATCAAATCCCCATCCGCATTTCAATCATGTATTTGCTAAAACCAGCTTTCTCGTAAGAACGGATAGCGGGCTGGTTATCCTGGTATACTTCGAGCCGCAGTTCTGTGATGCCTCTGCCACGCGACCAGTCTGTGAGTGCCTGCAAAATCAACTGGTTAAACCCCTTACCCCGATGCTCTGGTACTGTGTACATAAATCCAAGATAAGCATGATGTGTATGCCGGTGATAGGATTTAGCAACTTCGATCCTCGCATAACCCGAAGCCACCGGTTTGCCATCGAGTTCCAACAGCAGCAGGTGAGAATCGGGCGAACTGATCAGTAATGGCAGATCATAATATTCGATCGGATCTTCTTTCAATGTACGATCAAAGGGGCGTTCTGCAGTGATCACACCCTGTTCAAACTGGCGGAGAAGGGGTATGTCTTGTAGCGTAGCCTCGCGGATGAGTGGGGTTGGCATGGTGGGGTGATT
>SCVK01000562.1 GCA_004297075.1 Chitinophagaceae bacterium | reverse complement strand
ACGCTGATGCCGTTCGCGCCCCAGTTTTCGGGTTCGACCTCGTCGATGACCACGAAGGTCGAAGCGGGGTTCTTGTTCAGCACCTTGACCAGGAGGTCGGTGGTTCCGGCGATCAGCTCGGCCTTCTGCTCTGGCGTGGCGCCGGCGGTGATGCGGATGTTGACGTAGGGCATGGAAGCTCCTGGCAGGGTTACGGGGCAGACTTAGGCTCGCGGCCGGAGATTGCAAAGCGCGAGGGCGCGCCCCATCGTTTGCTGCAGCAAAGCTCTGGAGCCTTCGATGACCCGCTTCCTCGCCCGCGTCGTGTTCGCCGCGCTCGGCCTCGCCCTCGCGGCCTACCTGCTGAAGGGGGTCGGCTACAACGGCCTCGTCGACCTGCTGCTCGCCGCAGTGCTGCTGGGGGTGCTGAACGCGATCGTGCGCCCGATCCTGTTCGTGCTGACCCTGCCGCTGACCATCGTCACCCTGGGGCTGTTCCTGCTGGTCCTGAACGCCGCGATGATCGGGCTGGTGGCCTGGATGCTGCCCGGCTTCTGGGTGCACGGCTTCTGGTCGGGCGTCGCCGCCGCGATCATCACCGGCCTGGCCAGCTGGGCCGGCGGCGTCGTGATCGGCGACGCGAAGCGGTAGCGCCAAAGAAAAAGGGCGGAGCCTTGCGGCTCCGCCCTTCGTCTTTCGACAGGTGTCGTGGACTTAGAAGTCCATGTCGCCCATGCCGCCCATGCCGCCGGGCATGCCGCCGGCCGGAGCGTTCTTCTTCGGAGCTTCGACGATCGCCGCTTCCGTGGTGATCAGCAGGCCCGACACCGAGGCGGCGTCCTGCAGAGCGGTGCGGACGACCTTGGCCGGGTCGATGACGCCGTCCTGAACCAGGTCGACGTACTGCTCGGTCTGGGCGTTGAAGCCGAAGGTCGGCGAGTCGTTTTCCAGAACCTTGCCGACCACGATCGAACCTTCGACGCCGGCGTTTTCGGCGATCTGACGGATCGGGGCCTGCAGGGCGCGACGCACGATGGCGACGCCCGCTTCCTGGTCCGCATTGTCGCCCTTGAAGCCGTCCAG
>SCVK01000381.1 GCA_004297075.1 Chitinophagaceae bacterium | reverse complement strand
TTCAGAGAAGATTGTAGCGTACGGTAAGAATATCATTCCCAATCTCGAGCATCTCTGGGAAACCACGCTCAGTGAAGACGTACAGGAGCGGATCGAAATGATCATTCACCACCTGCATTTCACCGACCTGGAGCACGACCTGATAGAATGGCGCGACAGTGCTTATCACGATCTTTTATTCGGTGCCCTGCTGGTTGCCAAATTTCAATATCCCGATCTGCATACCACACCTGTGTTGCAGGATGTGGAGAAGATCCGCCGTAATGTATGGCTGGAACTGAACAGTTTTTTAACGCCGCTTGAACAGGCCAATGTACTCTCCAGCATCATTTATAATTATTACAATTTAAAAGGGGTGGAAGTGAATTACGAGCACCCCGACGAGTTCTTTATCCATAAAGTGCTGGAAAGTAAAAAAGGGAATGCGCTGGCCAATGGCATCCTGTACCAGGTGATGTGCGATCTGCTGGATATCAATGCGAGAATCATCAATATCCCCAGGCAGTGTATCATTGCTTTTTATCATTCAGATTATGATGCGGCCACGCATGTGGGTCATCCGCAGGATAAGATCCATTTTTATGTGGATGCTACTACCGGGCAGGCATTTTCTCATAAGGACGTTGAAAATTATTTCCAACGCCTGTCGCTGCCCCCCTCTCCTTCCTATTTTAAGCCGCAATCGCATATGCGGATCATACAGGTATTACTGGAAGAAGTGGCCAAATGTTTCGACAGGCCATCACATGCCTACAAACAGCAGGAATTACTGAAGCTGGCGGCTTTGTTTGATCAGTAGTGGTAATAGTAGGTAAAGAACTCTTCGTCTTTTTCCCATTTATTACGCTCATACACTCTTTGTGCGCGATGGTTATGGTGGGCCGTTTGCAGTACCAGCCAGCCGCTCGCTGTTTCGGCCCCCAGTTCCTGCGCCGCTTTGAGCAAAGCATCTGCGGCACCGGACCCGCGTGTTTCCGGAACTACATACAGATCGTTAAGCACCCAGGCCCGTTTCAGCCCGATAGAAGAAAAAACAGGATAGAGCTGGGTAAATCCTACCAACTTCCCGTCCAGGAAAGCGAGGAAAATAACTGATTGATTTTGCTGTATCCTTTCGGAAAGGAATTGTTTGGCAGCTTCCTTATCGGAAGGTTGTTGATAAAAGATCCTGTACTGGTCAAATAATCCGGCCAATGCATCAACATCTTCGAGTTGCGCTTTACGGATATTCATAAGAATAGGTTTGGCAACATCATTTCTAACCAGCCTGAGAGTGAGAAATGATGTTGCAGGTATTCAAACTATAGTAAAATGGCTTCCAGGCTGATTTCCATATTATATACTTTGCTCACGGGGCAATTGGCCTTGGCATCTGCGGCACATTCCTGAAATTTCTCCGGCGTTATTCCAGGTACTTTGGCCTTAACAGATAGGTCAGATCTGGTGATAACACCTTCTTCCAGCGAAATGGCACAACTCGTTTCCAGTGTTTCAGGTGTAAACCCTGCGGCACCCAGTACAAAAGAAAGTTTCATCGTAAAACAACCGGCATGGGCTGCCGCCATCAACTCTTCGGGATTGGTTCCCACACCTTCTGCAAAACGGGAATTAAAGGAGTATTGGGTTTTGTTCAGAACGGTGCTTTGGGTAGAAAGGGTACCATTGCCTTCTTTGCCGGATCCGTTCCAAATAGCGGTTGCAGTACGTTTCATGTGTATTTGATTTTAGATTAAAAAAATAATTTGAAAATGTGTTAATTTGAAAATTTGAAAACGTATGCAGCCTATAGGTGGTTTCATTTTCAAATTTGCCTATTTTCAAATTTTCAAATTAACATATGATCAACTGGGATGATTTTGAAAAAGTAGAGATCCGCAGCGGAACCATACTGAAAGTTACTGATTTTCCGAAGGCAAAAAAACCGGCCTATCAGTTAACCATTGATTTTGGCCCCCTCGGTATCAAACAGTCTTCGGCGCAGATTACCCACCATTATACCCCGGAAGCGCTGCTGAACAGGCAGGTAGTGGCGGTGGTCAACTTCCCGCCCAAACAGATCGCCAACTTTTTTAGTGAATGT
>SCVK01000380.1 GCA_004297075.1 Chitinophagaceae bacterium | reverse complement strand
CGGATGGGGTGTATTGTTCTCGCATCCGGCCGATTATACGCCGGTCTGCACCACCGAACTGGGCAGAACAGCATCGCTGCAGGCGGAGTTTGAAAAGCGGAATGTAAAAGTGCTGGCACTAAGTGTGGATTCGGTAGACAGCCATAAAAGCTGGATCAAAGACATCAATGAAACCCAGCATGTAAATGTAGGTTTCCCCATTATTGCCGATGAAGATAAAAGCATCGCTCATGCCTACGATATGATCCATCCCAATGCATCAGAAACTTTTACGGTTCGTTCCCTGTTCATCATCGGTCCGGATAAAAAAGTGAAACTGATCATTACTTACCCGGCTTCTACCGGACGAAATTTTGTGGAAGTATTGCGGGTGATCGATTCCTTACAGTTAACCGCCGGTTACAGCGTAGCCACACCTGCCGACTGGAAAGAGGGAGAAGACGTGATTGTGGCACTGAATGTGAGTACGGATGATGCGATTAAAAAATTTCCGAAAGGAGTGGATGTAATTAAACCTTACCTGCGGTACACACCGCAGCCCAATAAATAAGCAGGCAATCGTTTATTTATTTTTTTGTACTTGTTCCGGCCCCGATGTCTATCGGGGCTTTTTTGTGAGCAGACGAGCAGGGGAACAGAAGAACAGATGAACAAGGAACAGAAGAACGCAGAACATAGAACAAGGCACATACAGTGGCCTAAAACAATGAACCTTTCTGGAAGTAGGTGAAATTCCGAGGGTTCTTACTATCTTTCTGTGAAATAACTGCTATGAGAAAACTATCCTTCCTGGTTCTGTGTTTGCTGGTGATGAACCTCCTCTTTGCCCAGCGAACCATATTACATTGCGGGCAACTCATTGATGTGAAAAATTTACAGGTATTGAAAGAAATGTCGGTGATTATTGAAGCCAATAAGATCATGGATGTGCAGAAAGGATATACTGCCGCTGCCGCGGGAGATAAACTGGTAGACCTGAAAAATAAAACCGTGATGCCAGGTCTGATTGATATGCATGTACACATGGAAAGCGAAACCAATCCCGGCAACTACCTCAATGGCTTTACCTGGAACGGGCCTGATTATGCGTTTCAATCGGTGGTATTTGCCGAGCGAACATTGATGGCCGGTTTCACCGCTGTTCGCGATCTGGGTGGCAGCGGCGCCAATATCTCTTTGCGGAATGCCATCAATAAAGAATGGGTAAAAGGCCCACGGATCTATACGGCCGGTAAGTCGATTGCCACCACGGGCGGGCATGCAGACCCCACCAATAATTACCGCAAAGATCTGATGGGCGATCCCGGTCCGAGAGAAGGTGTGGTAGATGGCGTTGACGACTGCGCCAAAGCCGTGCGGCAGCGATACAAAGAGGGATCGGACCTGATCAAGATCACTGCTACCGGTGGTGTATTAAGTATGGCCAAAGATGGCAGTGGTGCCCAGTTCACAGAGGAAGAAGTAAGGGCCATTGTGTCTACCGCCAAAGACTATGGGTTTAAAGTGGCCGCGCATGCACATGGTGCAGAAGGTATGAAACGTGCGGTACTGGGTGGGGTAAATTCCATCGAACACGGTACTTATATGAGCGAGGAAGTGATGGAACTGATGAAACAGAAAGGTACTTATCTTGTGCCTACCATCATTGCCGGTAAATCATCAGCCGACTCTGCCAGGAAACCCGGTTATTACCCCGATATCGTTCGCGCCAAGGCATTGGTAGTAGGCAACTATATACAGGCCACATTTGCCAAAGCCTACAAAGCCGGCGTTAAGATCGCTTTCGGAACCGATGCAGGCGTATACGCACATGGAAAAAACTGGATGGAATTTGCCTACATGACCGAAGCCGGTATGCCCATACTCGAAGCCATCCGTGCTGCCACCGTAAACGCTGCTGATCTGTTGGGTGATGACCGGATCGGCTCCATCGAAAAAGACAAACTCGCCGATATCATCGCCATAGACGGTGACCCGGTGAAGGATGTGAAAGCCATGGGGAAAGTGAGGTTTGTGATGAAGAATGGGACGGTGTATAAGAACGAATGAGTGAATGAGTGATTGAGTGATTGACTGAATGGTTTTCATATTCGCTCATTCACTCAATCACTCATTCACTCATTGATTCATCACCCCTTCCACTTCCTCAACTGCTGCAAAACGGCACGCAGATCTTTGGGTAGTGGAGCTTCGAGTTCGAAGGTCTCTCCGCCCAGGGTAAATTTCAGGCGGGAAGAATGCAGGGCCAGGCGGGCGAGAATAGGTTTTTCCTCTTCGGCTATTTTGGCCAGTTTAAAATTCTTTTTGAGCGAGGATAACAATACAGGTTTGGCATCGCCGTAGATCTCGTCGCAAACAATGGAGTGGCCGATATGCTGCATGTGTACACGGATCTGGTGTGTGCGGCCGGTATGGATCCTGAATTGTACCCAGGAATACAAACGGAAAGATTCCAGCACTTCATAATCGGTGAGAGACAGTTTGCCTTTGGCATGTGTCATCATTTTGGTGGTTTTGCCGGGATGCTCCATAATGGGTGCATCAATACTGCCGGACGTATTCATCATCTGTCCATACACCAATCCCACATAATATTTCTCCATCTCCCTTCCCTCAAACAATTGGGAGAGTTCCTTGTGCGCTTCTTCGGTTTTGGCAAATACGATAACACCGCTGGTATCGCGGTCGAGGCGGTGTACGGTATAGATCGATCCCAGTTTCTGTTTCAGGAGATCCTTTACAGAAATTTCCTGTCCTAATCTATCCGGTATGCTCAATAAACCAGAAGGTTTGTTGATAGCGATGAATTGTTCGTTCTCAAAAATGATATCGAGGTGCATGGTAATACGATTATCCGTTGTTCCGGCCGGAGGGAGCGGTTATTTGGTTTCTTTGTTTTTTCGCAGAAATGACTGGTTCATGAATTTCAGTAACCGCACTTCTTTCTCCTGCAGGAAGCGGAATTTACCGCGTTCTACATTTTTCTTGGTGAGGTTGGCGAACATGACACGGTCAAGGCCCTTTACATCGTAACCCAGGTGTTCAAATATGCGGCGTACAATCCGGTTACGGCCGCTGTGGATCTCTATGCCGATCACGTGTTTGTCTTTGGGATCAGTATAACCCGCTGCGTCTGCTTTTACAAAACCATCCTCGAGCGTAACCCCTTCCAGGATGGATTCGAGGTCTTTTTTGGTAACGGGTTTGTCAAGCGTTACTTCATAGATCTTTTTGATCTCGAAAGAAGGATGTGTCAGTTTCTGGGCCAGTTCACCATCGTTGGTTAATAGCAATACACCAGTAGTGTTCCTGTCTAATCTGCCTACGGGGTACACTCTTTCTTCCGTTGCATTTTTGACCAGGTCCATCACCGTTTTTCTTCCTTCCGGATCATTGGCGGTGGTGATGAAGTCTTTGGGTTTGTTCAGGAGTATGTAAACAGAATTCCGCTGCAGAAAAACCTGTTTCCCTTTCACTACAATCTTTTCGGTGCCGTTTACTTTATAGCCGGGTTCAAATACCTTATCTCCGTTTACGGTTACTTTACCTTCCTTCACGAGTTCTGCTGCTTCCCGTCTGCCACAAACGCCCGAATGCGCGATGAATTTATTCAGGGGCATGGATTCGGTCAGTGGTTTGTTTTCCGGTTTCGGAAAATCTGCATTGAGCACCCTGTTATCCGGTTTCTTTTTACGGCTGCTTTTTTTGGTATCAGCAGCTGCCGGATCGGATGCTGCTGAAGTATCCCTTCTGTTAACTTGTTTTTTGGGGGCACGTACTTCGTATTTCTTGGTGGGGGTGCCTGGTTTACCCTTATCCTGCGGTCTGAATTTTGCTTTTGCCGGTTGCGGCTCTTCTTCTTTCACCACACCCCGCATTTTCTCGATCTTCTTTTTCCGCATTTCTTCACCTGCGGCGCGGGCGGCCTGTTTGATCTTTTTCTTTTCCTGGCGGAAAGCTTCTTTAATGGCGCTGCCCCTTGTTTTATTGGCAAACTTGTCGAAGTTGTCTGTTCTTTTTTTCATGTAATGGTATTTATGCTGTTTTTCAACAGGAATGGTAAAGGTAGCATATTGGGAGTAAATGAACAGATGAACAGACGAACAGATGAGCAAGGAACAGATGAGCTGTCAATACCAGGTTAGAGAATCCCCTCTCCGATCAACATTTCCTGTTCATCTGTTCCTTGCTCATCTGTTCGATATTCGGCGTTCCCTATTTCCCTTTATTCGCCAGCTGCCCACAGGCGGCGTCAATGTCTTTTCCCCGGCTGCGGCGCAAACGGGCATTTACTTTGTTGGCTTCCAGGATACCCATGAAATTCTGGATCCCTTCTTCATCGGGTTTGGTGAAACGGAAAGCGTCAATGGGGTTGTACTCGATGATGTTTACGAGATCGGCCGGTACCTGGCGGTAAATCCGGGTCAGCTCTTCGGCGTCTTTATCAGAATCGTTCAGGTTTTTGAACAGGATATATTCGAGTGTGATCTCGTTACCGGTTTGTTTGTAAAAATAATTCAGTGCGTCTATCAGTACCTTGATATTGTTGCTCTCATTGATGGGCATGATCTCATTCCGCTTGGCATCGTTGGCTGCATGCAGCGAAAGCGCCAGTTTAAAACGCACCTGGTCATCGCCCAGCATACGGATCTGTTTGGCCACACCGGCGGTAGAGACTGTGATCCTTTTAGGACTCATGAATAAACCGTCTTCTGCCGAAATCCTTTCAATGGCTTTGAGTACGTTGCTGTAGTTCATCAGTGGTTCGCCCATGCCCATGAACACGATATTGGTCAGCTTTTTACCAAAACTGGCTTCGCTTTGTTTGTTGATGAGCACTACCTGGTCGTAGATCTCGTCGTAGGTAAGGTTTCGTTTGCGGTCCATATAACCCGTGGCACAGAACTTACAGCTCAGGCTGCAACCGATCTGGGAGGAGACACAGGCGGTTTTACGTTCTTCTGTAGGAATCAATACCCCTTCTACCAGGTGTTTATCAAATGTTTTAAAACGGCTTTTAACGGTACCATCATCGCTGAACTGGGTGGCATCCACTTTCAGGGCGGGCAGTGTAAAATCAGCTGCCAGTTTGCTGCGTAACTCCTTGCTCAGGTTCGTCATTTCATCAAAACTAAACGCATGCTTCTGCCATAACCATTCCCATACCTGTTTTACCCGGAACTTCTTATCACCGATGCTGGTAAAATAGTTTTCAAGGTCAGACAGGCTCTGGTGGCGTATATTGGGTAATTCACTGTTCATCCGGCAAAGATACCGCCTGCGCCCCTGAAGGGGTAATTTTTGTACTACAAACTCTATATTGCGCCTGTTTTACTGATTCAGCCTAATTGTAACGATACGATATATGAAAACATGTTATGTAATTGACGCCGTAAGAACACCTGTGGGCAGGTATGGCGGTAAATTGAGTTCAATCCGACCTGACGACCTGCTGGCCCATGCCATCACAGCCCTTTTGCAGCGTAATCCGGATATTGATCCCTCCCAAATCGAAGATGTAATTGCCGGTGCGGCCAACCAGGCCGGGGAAGATAACCGCGATGTGGCCCGGATGGCCGCTTTGCTGGCCGGCTTGCCGGTGAGCGTAGGGGGGAATACCGTGAACAGGTTGTGTGCCAGTGGTTTACAGGCTGTTATGGATGCTGCCCGCGCCATCATGTGTAATGAAGGAATGTTTTATATCGCCTGCGGCGTAGAAAGCATGACCCGTGCCCCCTTTGTAACTGCTAAAAGTGATGGGGCCTGGAACCGGAAAGTAGAAACCTACGATACCACCATCGGCTGGCGTTTCACGAATAAAAAACTGGCGGAGATGCACCATCCTTACAGTATGGGTGAAACGGCAGAGAATGTGGCGCGTGAATGGAATATCAGCCGGGAGGAGCAGGATCTGTTCGCCCTCTCTTCGCAACAAAAATATTTTGCGGCCAAAGAAGCCGGTAAATGGGATGCGGAAATAGCGGCCATTGAAATGATCAACGACCGACTGATCACCTGGTTTAATGAAGACGAACATCCGCGCCAAACTTCGCTGGAAAAACTGGCCGGACTAAAACCCGCTTTTGCCAAAGACGGCAGTGTAACGGCCGGCAATTCTTCCGGTATCAATGATGGTGCCGCCGCGATGTTGCTGGCCAGTGAAGAAGCTGTAAAATTATTTAACCTGCAACCTATGGCCCGGGTAGTGAGTATGGCTGTGGCAGGGGTTGATCCGGCCATTATGGGTATGGGGCCGGTACCCGCTTCGCAGAAAGCCTTGCAGCGCGCGGGGTTGTCTGCCACGGATCTGGGACTGGTAGAACTGAACGAGGCTTTTGCCTCGCAGAGCCTGGCCTGTATCAAAGAATTAGGACTGGATACTGCTAAAATAAATGTGAATGGGGGAGCCATCGCTATCGGTCACCCGCTGGGTTGCAGCGGGGTGCGTATAGCTACTACTTTATTGCATGAGATGAGCCGGCAGCAGACAAAATACGGACTGGCCACCATGTGTGTAGGCGTAGGGCAGGGAGCGGCTGTTATTTATGAAGGCGTATAACCGGCTGTTTTATTTTACACTTGTAAGCATATTTTAAGGTGCGGCAAATGGTTTGTTGCCTAAATATTATTATTTTGGATGCACTAAAAATGACTGTATGAAAAAAATGTTGTTGTTTTTCTTCTTTTCTGTGGGTATGGTAGCAATGGCGCAGGCGCAACAGGCACCGGCTGCTAAAGATTCCACATTGCAGCATTATGTAGGTAAGTATAAATTTCCTGATGGAAGTGTTGTAGCCGAAGTTACAGTTGCTCTGGTAGATGGAGCGCTGGAGATGTCTTCCTCTGCAGGAACCTCCGCACTTGAAAAACAAGAAGGAGAAGACCTGTACACGATTGTACAGTTCCAGGGCACAGCCAAATTTGTAAGAGATACCAACAAAAAAGTAATTGGCGTAAGCATTAATGCCATGGGTTACCAGTTAGAGGGAACCAAATCAGATGCGATCGCTTTTAACAGAAAAAACCACCTGAACCAACGGATTTCACCATTGCTGGTTCGATAAACGCACCGATTGCTTGCGGTATATACAAAGAGGCTGGGATAGTATCCTGGCCTTTTTATTGGTAGTAGGTTTTGTCGAGATGAAATAGCCCGTCTGCCTGTTTCCAGTACCAGAATTTCTTTTTAAAGATCACATAAGTGCCTCTTACAGAAGTGATTGCAAGGTTTTCGGGCACATATAACACCCGGGGCGGTAAAAGCTGAAAGCGGTAGATCAGGTTTTTTTTCTGGCCGGGCGTAAACGAGCGTGCTATCCGGCGGTAATCAATCTTGGCACCGATCTCGGGGGGAAGCTTACTGCGGGAGGTAATGATATTACCCGAAGCATCGATCACCGTTAAAGGTTCAGAAAAGGCGGTTACCTCACGCGGTGCCGGAACCGGTGCCACAGGTTTGGGCTCCTCCGGTATAATTACAACAACAGGTTTGTCAGGTTTACTATCTTTTGACCCCTGGATAACAGGTGTTTTCGACGCCGGTGTATGCAGTTTCCTGCTACAGGAAACCAGCACCACTGTCAATAGAAGGGAAAAACACAAGATTCTTTTCATACTACCCGTTTAACTGGGTAAAGAAAATACTGTGCCAAAGATGCGTAACCGGGGGTTTGTCGGCAGAGAGCCTCTTACCTGCCAACCCTGACAAAGCTGTTGTTACAGGAAAACAAAATCTGCCAATGCGGCCTGTGTAATGCTTTGCTGTTCGCTTTTCCGCAGGTCTTTTACCAGGCAGGTGCCGTTGGCCAGTTCCTCGCTGCCAAGGATAACAACATAAGGGATCTGTTTTTTTTCTGCGTATTTGAACTGTTTGTCGAATTTGGTATTCTCATGAAACAACTCGCTGGCGATGCCTTTACTGCGCAATTGCTGCATCAGGCCAAATGCCTGTTTGTTTTCAGCCTCGCCCAGGTTAAAGAACAAAACGCGTGTGCCGGCCTGCACTTCATCCGGAAAGAGTTTCAATTCTTCCATCACATCGTAAATCCTGTCTACGCCAAAACTGATGCCCACACCGGGCACATTGGGTACACCGAATAAACCGGTAAGGTCATCATACCTTCCCCCACCGCCAATACTGCCCATCTGCACATTCAACGCTTTTACTTCGAAAATGATACCGGTGTAGTAATTCAGTCCACGGGCCAGGGTGAAATCAGTGGTGAGCGGTGAGTGGTGAGTGGTGAGTGGGTAGTTTAATACGTACTCGATCTCTTCGATACCTTTCAAACCCGTTTCGTTGTTGCCGATAAGTTGTTTGAGGGCGGTTATTTTTGCTGCATTGTCACCCGTTATTGAAAGGTATTGTTCAATGGTGTTGATCTGAGCGTAGGTTAAATTTTTGGTTGCCAGTTCTGTTTTTACTTTTTCCAATCCGATCTTATCCAGCTTATCAATGGCCACGGTGATATCTACCATTTTATCGGCACCTCCGCAGAGTTCTGCCAGTGCTGCCAATATTTTCCGGCTGTTGATCCTGATCTCTACCGGGATACCCAGTTTTTCAAAAACAGTGGCATAGATGCCCGCCAGTTCTACTTCATTTAACAGCGATTTACTGCCCACCACATCTGCATCACACTGGTAAAACTCGCGGTAGCGGCCTTTCTGCGGTCTGTCGGCACGCCATACGGGCTGCACCTGGTAACGTTTAAATGGAAGGGTGAGTTGTCCGTAGTTCATGGCCACATATCTCGCAAAAGGGATCGTGAGATCATAGCGTAGGGCCCTTTCTGTAATTCCCTTGGTGTTTTTACCGGCTAATACTTTTTCAAAATCTTCTTTTGCCTGCTGATGTTTATCGGGGTTATCCAAACCGTTGTTGAGGATCTTGAAAATGAGTTTATCACCTTCTTCGCCATATTTGCCCATCAGTGTATCCAGGTTTTCCATGGCAGGCGTTTCCAGCGGTTGAAAGCCATAACACTCAAATACATGACGGATGGTCTGGAAAATATAATTGCGTTTGTGTACAACAGCTGCGCTGAAATCTCTGGTTCCTTGTGGTAAGCCGGGTTTGCTCATGGTGGGTATTCGTTAATGAAGTTCTGTAAAGTGGTAAATAACTGAGAAATACTTTTCTTATCCTGCTGTTGACTGCGAGCTGTATTGATCGATCAGTCTGTCGCAGGCCCGGCTCAGCAGATCAAATACCAGCCGGTAATCTTTTTCGGTGCCATACCAGGGGTCGGGCACTTCGCGGTTCTCGCCGGGATAAAGCAGATCGAGGATCATTGTCACTTTCCTGTCATTTTTTTCTATCTGCCAATAATCTGCACAGATCCTTTTTACCGCCGCATAATTCTCCTGGTCCATTACAAACAGGCGATCGTAAACAAGCAGATCTTCTTTCATCAGTTTTCTGCAGCATTGTCCGCTGATATCGATCCCATGGTCCCGGGCCACTTTCTGCGATAACACATGAGGTTGTTCTCCAATATGATATCCGTTGGTGCCCGCGCTGTCTACTGTCCAATCATACCCCGCTTCCCGGATTTTTTGTTGTAAGATGCCTTCTGCCAATGGACTCCTGCAGATATTTCCCAGGCAAACCATCAAAATTCTCATGAGCGCAAAGATAGTGTTCCGCTGCCATTCAGCTAGCTGGCGTAAGGGCTAAAGTGGCTAACATTCATTAGCATCAAATACAGGTGTTTATGGAATTGCTGCGGAACCCGCATCCCATAAGCAGTAACCGGTGAATTGTTTCAAATTGTCGGCCATAATTGTTGGACACAAATAAAATTATTGCCTAAATTGCCCATCCCTGTTTTAATTGATTGTTAAATGGAGAATGATTTCAGAGCTAAACAGAAGAAAAGTTATAATTTAATGCGGATGTCATATGACCTCACCATTGCCATTTTATTGCTTGGTATGGCGGTGATTATGTTGTTTGCAGATAGGCTGAATATTGAACAATTGCTGGACAAAGACAACGAGTTTTTCAGGTACTTTTTTGGCGGTCTTTGTCTTTTATATGGTGGTTTTCGTTTATACAGAGGGGTCAAGCGTAATTAAGATGAGAAACAGTGTGATATACGGTGTTTTAGTGGGTCTGTCTTTGTTCTTTGTTTCTTGTAACAGATCGGGTAAAAAAGCGGATCCGCGCGATACACCCACGAAGGGTATGATCAGGATCAGTGTGGATGAAAGCTTTAAGCCTGTTATAGAAGAACAGCTGAAAGTGCATCATTCCTCCTTCCCCGATACCCGGATCGAAGTTTCGTATAAATCAGAAGCAGCCTGTTTCCGGGACCTGCAGTCTGATAGTACGCGGATGATCATTGTTGCCAAAGGACTGAGTGATGCGGAGGCAGAGATCTTCGAGAACAGTCTTTCGTACAAACCCCAATACGGGATCCTCGCTTACGATGCGGTGACCGCGATTGTGAACAGGGCTGCGAAAGACAGTGTGTTCACCATTGCACAGTTGAAAGATATTCTCAGCGGCAGGAACAATATCACCGCTGTAATGGATGGGAAAAATGCAACGAGTACTATCCGTTACCTGCAGGACAGTGTACTGCGGGGTGAGCCATTGGGTAAAAATGTGGTAGCGGCAAAGAACAGCGAGGAAGTGATAGAAGTGGTATCCAATAATCCGAATGTAATAGGTTTTGTAGGGCTGAGTTGGGTGGGCGACAGTTACGATCCCAAACAACTGGCACAGCTGACGAAAATCAGGACGGCGCTGGTAGAATGTGTTAAATGTGAGGAGAAAGACCTGTTTGCCAAGCCTTCACAGGCATCATTGGCATACGGTCAGTACCCACTGGCACGCCCCTTGTATTACATATTGAAGGAAAATTCTGCCGGACTGGGTACAGGTTTCATGAATTTCATGAGCCTGGAAAGAGGACAGCTGATTTTCCGGAGATCTTTTCTGGTGCCGGCTAAGATGGGGTTTAACCAGCGGTTAGGAAAAATCAAAGATGCAGATTGACACTATAATTATAAAAAAAGCAAAATGAAGAAGACCGTTTCTCTGATGTTTACAGCAATGCTTGCT
>SCVK01000379.1 GCA_004297075.1 Chitinophagaceae bacterium | reverse complement strand
ATGCAGCCAATTCTGTTATTTTTGCGCCCTAAGGCAAACTATCTGCCATTAACTATCTGAAATGAAAAAAACATTACTTGTTCTTCTAAGTCTCTCTGCTTCTTTCCTGGCTTTGTCTCAGACCACCGACACCAAGAGTAAAATAGACCTCAGCAACCGTGCTGCCGATCATTTTATGATCCAATATGGCGCCGATAGCTGGACCAACCGTCCGGACAGTGTTCGTACCGGCGGTTTCAGCAGGCATTTCAATATCTATTTCATGCTGGATAAGCCTTTCAAAACCAATCCCAAGTACAGCATCGCGTATGGAATTGGTATCGGGAGCAGCAATATGTTCTTCAAGAACACCAATGTAGATATCAATGCCAATACGGCCAAACTGCCTTTTACCAATGTAGACAGTGCCAATCACTTCAGTAAGTATAAAGTAACCAATATCTACGCTGAGATCCCGGTAGAACTGCGTTATTTCTCTGACCCCGCTAACCCCGGCAAATCCTGGAAAGCGGCCCTGGGTATTAAAGTGGGTACCCTGCTGAAAACCTATAGCAAGGGTAAAAACCTGGTTACCAAAAGCGGTGCTTCTGTGTATGGTACCAGTTATATTGAAAAAGAAAGCAGCAAACGCTTCTTCAACGGCACCATGCTGGCCCTTACCGGCCGCGTAGGTTATGGCATTTTCTCGATTGATGCCGGATACCAGTTTAACGGTGTATTAAAAGACGGCGTGGGTGCCAGTATGAATAAATTTTCACTTGGCGTTACCATCAGCGGGCTGTAGTTCGTGAGTGGTCAGTAGTGAGTAGTGAGTGGGGCTACCCACTCACTATTTTTTTGCCCTCTCACTACTCACTACTGACTACTCACCATTCCCGCCATCATTGATTACCTTCGCCCAAATTATTCCCCTTGATCGAGAAAAAGAAAGCGATACAGAACGAAGAACAGACCGTGTTGGTGGGGCTGATACAGAAAGACCAGACGGAAGCGCAGGTAACCGAATACCTGGATGAACTGGCTTTTTTATCAGAAACCGCCGGTGCCGTGGCCGTGAAACGCTTTACCCAGAAGCTACCGCATCCGGATAGCCGCACATTTGTGGGCAAGGGTAAACTGGAAGAGATCAAGACCTATGTAAAGGGACGGAATATCAACCTCGTGATCTTTGATGATGAGTTGACCGGCTCACAGATCTCCAATATTGAAAAAGAACTGGGTGTAAAAACCATCGACCGCAGCGATCTCATCCTCGATATTTTTGCCAGCCGGGCCCGTACCGCTCAGGCCAAAGTACAGGTAGAACTGGCTCAGTACCAATATCTTCTACCCCGTTTAAAAGGTATGTGGAAACACCTGGAACGCCAGGGAGGCGGTATTGGTACCCGTGGTCCGGGCGAAACGGAGATAGAAACCGACCGCCGGATCGTGAAGGATAAGATCTCCCTCTTACGCAAACGCCTGGCCGAAATAGACAAACAGGCTTTTACCCAGCGCAAGGAACGTGGTGAGTTGATACGGGTGGCCCTCGTGGGTTATACCAATGTAGGCAAAAGCACACTGATGAACCTGCTGAGTAAAAGTGAGGTTTTTGCCGAAAATAAATTGTTTGCTACCCTGGATACCACCACCCGTAAAGTGGTTTTTGAGAATACCCCTTTCCTGCTGAGTGATACGGTGGGTTTTATCCGCAAACTGCCCCACCACCTGGTAGAAAGCTTTAAAAGCACACTGGATGAAGTACGCGAAGCGGATATTCTGCTGCACGTAGTAGACATATCCCACCCGCAATACGAAGAACAGATAGGTGTGGTGAACAAGACCCTGCAGGAGCTGAAAGCCTTCGAGAAACCCATCCTTACCATCTTCAACAAAATGGACCTCTACACCGAGAAGAACTTTGACGAGTGGCTGGATGAGAGTGTACAACAGGAGATCCTGCGCGAGCTGAAAGAGAAATGGGACGAAGCCACCGACAATAACTGCGTATTTGTATCGGCCCAGGAAAAAAACAATATTGATGCGTTGCGAGAGATGATCTTAACGAAGGTGAGGGGTATGTATAAGATCAGATACCCTTATAGAACGGTTCAGTACTAAAACAATTTGAAAATGTGGCAATTTGAAAATGTGAAAATGAAAACGTCGGTTAGATGTTTCCATTTTCAGATTAACGCCGGTGCCTGAATCGGGTTGTTTACAGTTCTTTCAACAGTTGAATGCCGTAAGTTCGTGGCGAACCATTGTTTGAAAAGTTGCCCCGCATGCTAAAGCCAATACTAAAACGTCTTTCCCAGCTTTCTCCCATACGAATACCGGCCCGTACACAAGGATCGAATCCATCAAAAATCACGTTGCCTACTGAAGTGCGAAGTTTGGTATAACTATATACATACCCTGCCCCAACATAGATCCCGAATTTTTTCTTTCTCAAATCTTCGGCTGCTGAATATAAGCCGATATTCAGATCTGCCAGTAAAGGAAGCTCAAATGCCAGGCGAGTACCCCTGAGTCCCACAATCGTATCTCTTTTGGTACCATTGAAATCGACGGAACGATAATTACTCGTTGTGCTGAAACCCAGCATTATGGGAGAACCGATACTAACCGATCCAAAAGACCAGGCAAGAATGTTTACTCTTGCACCATACACAATTCCGAACTGACGTAGTTTTACAGAATACTCAGCCTCAGTAACAGATGAGTCTGTAATTGATCTGGCTTTACCGGAAATATTGGCGCTGGTTATCCCTAATCCAAATACCTGGTCAACCCTTACAGATTGTGCATAAAGAACAGTTCCTGCCAGAAAGAATCCTGCACAGGAAAGAAAAACGCATAGTTTACGCATAGGATAGAAATTCGTCACAATATGAGATAGGGGGGCGAGCATTGAAGATAGACATAATAAAAGAAAAATACATTTATGGATGATAAAACCAGAACCTGGTATAAAATCGCCGACAATGAAGCTGAATTAAACTGGCAGGATAATAACCTCTGCCTGGTAGAAGCCGGAGGTAAAACGGTGACCCTGGCCAGACACAATGGACAGCTATTCAGCTGTGCGCATAAATGTCCGCATGCCAGTGGGATTCTGGCCGATGGATATATCAATGCCGCCGGACAGGTAACCTGCCCCCTGCACCGTTACCGGTTTGACCTGAAAAACGGTCGTAATACCAGTGGCGAGGGCTATTTTTTAAAGACCTACCCCATCGAAACCCGGCCGGATGGCATTTATATTGGGCTGGAAGACAAGGGATTTTGGAGTTTGTTGTAAATTTTCAGCCATAGATTTTGCCGGAATACATTTTTCCCTATTTTTGCAACCCCATAGCGGGAAATTCCTCCTTAGCTCAGTTGGTTAGAGCATCTGACTGTTAATCAGAGGGTCTCTGGTTCAAGTCCAGAAGGGGGAGC
>SCVK01000423.1 GCA_004297075.1 Chitinophagaceae bacterium | reverse complement strand
CTATGAAGAAGTATGCGGGTCCCGTCTTACTACTAATATTGGGCGTATTGGCGGTTTTGAAAGGAATTTCTCAAATACAGCGTTTACGAAACTCGAGAAATTCCTAAAGGAATATCCTGCGGTGCTGAAAGAACTGGAGAACCTGTTCAGCCGTAACCGCATTTTTATGGAGCGTACCATTGGTACAGGTGCCATCAGTGCAGAGCGTGCGTTGAATTACGGGTTTACCGGGCCCAATCTGCGGGCAGCTGGGGTTGACTATGACGTGCGTGTGCATGCACCGTACAGCAGTTACGAAGATTTTGATTTCAGCATACCCGTTGGTAAAACAGGCGATAACTACGACCGTTTCCTGGTACGTAACGAAGAAATGTGGCAGAGCCTGAGCATCATACAGCAGGCCTACCAGAAGATACAGGAGTTCAAGGGTGCAGAAGCAGAAGTGTTCCATGCCAATGTGCCGGAATATTATCTTCCTAAAAAAGAAGATGTGTATACCAGTATGGAAGCATTGATCTGGCATTTCAAGATCATCATGGGTGAGGTAGAAATGCCGAAGGGAGAAGTATACCATGCCGTAGAAGGGGGTAATGGCGAATTAGGTTTTTACCTGATCAGCGATGGCGACCGTACACCGTTCCGCCTGCATTTCCGCAGACCCTGTTTCATTTATTACCAGGCCTACCCGGAACTGGTAACCGGGGGTATGCTGAGTGATGCGATTGTGACGATGAGTAGCTTGAACCTGATTGCAGGGGAGATGGACGCGTAGGAATTAACAATTAAAAATTAAAAAGTAAAAATTAGAAGTGTGTTTTGACTTTTAACTTTTGACTTTTGACTTTTGACTTTTGACTTTTGAAGTATATGGCGAAGTTTAACGAAACACAATTAGCAGAAGTACAACGCCTGGTGGCACGTTATCCGGAAGGGAAGCAGAAGAGTGCCCTGCTGCCGGTTTTGCACCTGGCACAGGATAGCTTTGGTGGCTGGTTAAGCAGCGAAACGATGGATTATGTGGCCGAACTGCTGAACATTACGCCCATAGAAGTATATGAGGTAGCTACTTTCTACAGCATGTACAACCTGAAACCGGTGGGTAAATATATGTTCGAGGTTTGCCAGACGGGTCCTTGTATGCTGCGCGGCAGTGATGATATTGTAGCTTATATCGGTGAGAAACTGGGCATCAGACCCGGCGAGACAACAGCAGATGGCATGTTCACCTTAAAAACCGTAGAGTGCCTTGGAGCCTGCGGTTATGCACCGATGATGCAGCTGGGTAAACATTACCGCGAGCATTTGACCAAAGAAAAAGTGGATGCGATCATTGCAGAATGCAGAGAGACCGCAGCGAAGAATAATTAATTAAAAAGTAAAAATTAAAAAGGAAAAATTAGAGGTTGGCTTTTAACTTTTAACTTTTGACTTTTGACTTTTCAATATGGGTGTAAAATTATTACTGGAAAAAGCACATGTGCAGGGCATCCGCTCTTACGAAGTATACCGCCGCGAAGGGGGGTACCATAGTGTA
>SCVK01000378.1 GCA_004297075.1 Chitinophagaceae bacterium | reverse complement strand
TGCTACGGTAACAATCACTGTTAATGCTGTGAACGACCAGCCAGTAGGTGTTGATGATGCAGCTACTGTGAATGAAGATGCCGTACTGAACGGATCTGTAAGAGGCAACGATACTGAAAGCGGCGATGGCGGTAATAGCTGGACTGTGGTAACTACCACTACTCATGGCGTACTGATCCTGAACACTGATGGAACGTATACCTATACACCTGCTCCGAATTTCCATGGAACAGATGTATTTACCTACCAGGTATGTGACGCAGATGGCGATTGTTCAACTGCTACGGTAACCATTAGCGTTAACTCGGTGGATGATGCTGGTATAATCCTGGTGAAAGACATTACAGTTTATCTCGATGCCACAGGTAATGTAAGCATTACACCTGGCCAGGTAGACGATGGTTCTTATGATCCTGATGGAATCGCTAGTATCACTATTGATCAATCTAACTTTACCTGCGCAAATGTTGGAGCCAACAATGTAACTATGACTGTTACTGATGTAAATGGTAATATTTCTACTGCTGTAGCTATTGTTACAGTAATGGACAATATTGCACCGGTGATCAGCTGTCCTGCACCGGTTACTGTAACCTGTGATTCAGCTGTTCCTGTTCCTAATCCTGGGTCTGTGGTTGTATCTGATAACTGTTCAGCGGTTGTTAGCTGGACAGGTGATGTGATCAGTAACCAACAGGGATTAAACAAATACACAATTACAAGAACATATAAAGCAACAGATCCTTCCGGTAATACAGCTAGCTGTACACAACAGATTATAGTGCAGGATCTTATAGCTCCTGTATTAACAGGTGTAATACCGGGTTCAGCAGAACTTCAATGTATAGCTGAAGTGCCAGGAGCCCCAGATGCGGCTGTTATTGCTACGCAATTCACGGATAACTGTTCAGGTACTGTTACAGCTGTCTTATCAAACACTAGTACTACTGGTGATAATGCCAATGGATGGACAGTTACATATGCTTATACTATATCCGATGCAAGTGGTAATACAACCATTGCAAGGGTCATTTATACCGGTAAGGATACCCAGGCTCCTGTTCCTGTTATAGCACAGTTGCCCACTGTAACGGGTGAATGTGCTGCTACGGTAACGGTTCCAGTGGCCATGGATAATTGCGGTGGAACTATACTGGGAACAACAGCCAGTCCGCTGCACTATACAGCACAGGGAACTTACTTTATCGAATGGTCATTCAATGATGGCAATGGTAATGTGAGCACACAATCGCAAACCGTAGTTGTGAAAGATGTGACACCTCCTGTTGTAAGTTGCCCGGCTGATATTACTGTTAATGCCAGTGTAATTGTAAGTGGTCAGGGCGGTGCTTATGTTACTTATGCTGCAACAGCCAGCGATAACTGTGGTACACCTGTTGTTTCTTACAGTATAACTCCGGGAAGTTTCTTCCCAATTGGTTCTACGCCGGTAACAGTGACAGCTGTTGATGCAAAAGGAAATACCAGTACCTGTACGTTTACCGTAACGGTAGGTTGTGTAAATCCGGTAATCAGTGTTAAATCTGTTCCTGCCAATAATACATTTACAGGTGGTATTCCTACGAATCTGTTCCTGGGATATGGTGCACAAAGTACTGTTTTACAGGTAACAGCACCGGCAGGTAGCACTTACGTATGGAGTGGAAATGGCGTGAACCAGCTGAGCAGTACCTCTTCGGCTAATCCTGTATTTACGCCAACTGCAGGAGGCAGTTACACATTTGTGGTTACTGTTACCAATACAGCCGGTTGTGCAACAACTGCCTCTATTACCATCTGTGTTACAGATATCAGGGTTCCGGGATCCAACCTGTCATCGGATGATGATGATGATCATGGAGACAGAGATGATCATGATGATGATAACGACGACGATCATCAGAGAATGTGTAACCACAGTGCACACAGTTCATCTAACTGTTCGCATAAAGGACATAATCATACCTGTGATCATAAATCGCATAGTAAATACAACTGCGCACACAGAGGAACCAATGACAGGGATGATGACGATCAAAAAGACTGTGATCATAAATCACATTCTTATAAAGATTGTTCACATAAGGGGCATAACCATGCGTCATGTAACCACAAAGCACATAGTGCTTCTGATTGTGAGCATGAAAGAAATCATGGAAACAACCAAAAAGTTTGCAACCATCAGTCGCATAGTGCTTCCGATTGTTCACATGCGGGCCATCATCATGGTTCCTGCAGTCATACTTCTCATAGTTCATCTAACTGTTCTCATGGCGATGATGACGATGATGATGATGACAACGATCATCATGGTAATGGATCCGGCAATTACAAAGTATTCCTCTGCCATGTACCTCCGGGTAATCCAGGTAAAACCATTACGTTATCTATCAGTATCAATGCAGTAGCGGCACATCTCAGTCTGCATCCAGGTGATAGATTAGGTAGTTGTGATCAACAGCCATGTACCGGATATACAGATAATGTAAAACCTGTTATAAATTGTCCTGAAAATATCGTTGTGTCTTGCGGTGCATCTACTTTACCTGCTGCAACCGGAAAGGCTACTGCCACAGATAATTCAGGAACGGTAACGGTAACGGTAACTTACAGTGATGTAACTAATGGTAACATAATTACCCGTACCTGGAAAGCAACAGATGGAACCGGTAATGTCAGTACCAGTACACAAACTATCTCGATAGTAGATAATGTTCAACCGGTGATCACAGATCCTGCAGATATTACAGTAAACTGCGGTGCTTCTACATTGCCAGCTGCTACCGGTACAGCTACTGCTACCGATAATTGCAGTGCAACAATAATTACATACACTGATGCAACTAATGGCAACATAATTACCCGTACCTGGAAAGCAACAGATGCGGCCGGTAATTACAAAACGGCCATACAGCTTATTACTGTTGGTACGCCATTCACAACCAGTATCACATCTGTTCCAACTTCCAGTACTTATACGGGGGGGGTAGCTACCAATCTGTATCTGGGCTATGGCGCACAAAGCACTAAACTGCAGGTAGGTTCTTTACCGTCAGCAGGAGTGCCGTATACGTATGTGTGGACCGGAAGTTATGTGAATCGCTTAAGCAGTAGCAGTGCTGCAGCACCTGTGTTTACGCCAGCTACTTTCGGCTACTATAGCTTCACCGTTACAGTAACCAATAAATATGGTTGTAAATCTATCGCCAGCATCAATATCTGTGTAACGGATATCCGTGTGCCTGGTTGCGGTGGAAGTAAAGTGTATATGACGCATACTACTACAGGTAAATATGGCAGAACACAAACCATCGAAGTGCCGGTTAACCAGGTGTCTTCACATCTGTCCAGTAGCTCTTGCGGCAGTAATGGCCAGGACAGGTTAGGAAGTGCAGACCAGTCGCCATGTAATACCACTGTTCAGAACTCAGTAGTTGCCAATACAGCTACCGCTACCAAAGAAAGCGGTATTGAAACAGCTACCACTGAGGAAGAACTAAAAGTAACCGTACTGCCTAATCCAAGTACTACTTATTTCACATTAAAACTGGAAAGCAAGTATACAACTCCGGTTAACCTCCGTGTAATGGATGGAAGTGGAAGAGTAGTGGATGCCAGATCGAAACTGGGAGCTAACAGCACCTTACAGATCGGGCATAACTACAGCAGCGGGACTTATTATGCGGAAATGATACAGGGTACACAGCGCAAAGTGGTACAGCTGATCAAAGGAAGAGGATAATAATCTATATAACAAATGAGCAGGGCTGTTTTACAAACAGTCCTGCTCATCTTTTTGACTATCGTTTCAAAAACAATATGCAGACAATCGTATGACTTCATATAGAATCAAACTTCTCGTTTCTTTTCTGGTTTGCCTGTACCTTCATCAGGCTGCCCTGGCTCAGTTTGAAACCAAGACCATCAAAAAAGGTTCTGCCATTATTGATATGGGATCTGCCAGTCCAACAGTGGCCAATTCTCTCAAACCTTATGGGCTGGTATATATGATGCTGACCGATAGGGATGTGCCTGTTTACCAGGTAATTAGTCAGAGTAAAGCAAAAGACGGAATTGATTTTTCACATAATGGTAAAAGTTATAGTGGAGGCACATTTATTATCCCGAGTGAATTTTTCCGTGCATCGGTAACCAAAATGATCAATGCGTGGGCGGCACAAGGGGTATTGGTAGATTATGCGGCGGAAGATTTTACTTTGAGTAATGTTATCACCTATAATTTCGGACCTAAGTGGGTGATGGATCGTAAAAACGGATCGATAGCAGTGGGCTTTTTAAACGCTGCGGGTATTCCCTCTTCTGCTTTTTCATTCAAAGATCCGTCTGAATTGGATGCATGTGATGATATTTTCGTATTACCTCATGCTGATCCCAGCTGGGAAGTACATAGGAATCTTTTCTTCTGGAACAGGGATTATAAAGGAAATATCTGGGCAGGTTGTAATGCCGTTAGTTTATTGGAAAACATTATCAAGGATACTACTATTAGTTCCGTAGCTACACGGATACAGTTGAATTTTTTATCCAGCAATGGGTTGATTCCTTACTATGATCACCAGCGGGCTACTCCTCCTTTTGCACATATCAATCCAAGTAATAATGTTGCACAGTATATAGGTGTTACCGATAATGCGCAGCAAAACGGTGCTGAAACAGTATATCTTCCTAAAACAGGAGGTGGCTGGAATGCCAGTACTAAGATAATTACCTACGCCCCCAATCACCCCGATATACCAGGAATCTCACCGGGTCCGGCTGTTACCAATATTTACGGACGTGCTTTTAATGATGCTACCAGAGGGTATGTAGCGTATCAGGCGTCACACAATATCAATGGTACTACTTCAAATGCCATAGCCGCACAAAGAATCTTCCTCAATTTCAGTTTTTTCTCCTTACGTGAAAAAGCCAAAGCCAGCGTAAGCAACAGCGTTAGCGGTGTGCCTGCTGAGATGAAGGCTGGTACTACTTATACTGGGTTTGATGGAACTGCTACCGGAACGGGCGGCCCTTTTACCTATCAATGGCTGGTTTCAATAGGAGGGAGTTTTTCTGCTGCTAATAGTGCTACAACTTCTTACACACCCGATAATACTATTACAAAAGCTACCACAGGTGTGATTTCCTGTATAGCCACTGATGCATGTGGCAGAAAGAGTATTTCTTCTATACCCATTACTATTTTGCCTGGTACCCCTCCCTTAACGGCTAATACAATTAATAAAGAGGTGTCGGGCGACTGTCCTGTGAACTCTACTACTTTCAATGTATTTGATAGTAATATCGATGCTAACGCAGGAAGCCGTACGTTAACTGCTGTATCAGGTTTTGCCAATGGAACTGTCACTTTTACTTCAGCCGGAACCGTTACCTATACATCCAACGCAAATTTTAAGGGCACAGATAATGCCACTTATACCATCAGCAACGGTTCTGCCAACACGAATGGCACAATCACGTTAACGATAGGAACGGCCAGTCTGACACCTGCCCTTACGAATGATGCGGTAAGTGTTGCTGGTGATAATGTTACTGTTGTAAACGTGCTGGGTAATGATAAAAATAATGCAGCAGCAACTGATGGCAGTAAATTATATGTCAGATCTATTTCCACGAAACCAGCGAAAGGGAATGTTTATATAAATACAGATGGTACTCTTTCTTATCTCTCCAGTAAAGATACCAGTATTGCTAAAGGAACAGATACCTTTAAATACCTGGCTTGTAATGATGTGAACTATTGTGCCGAGGCAACAGTAACTGCCACTATCACGCAGAATACAATTACACAGGTTTCTGTAGGGGGTGATTATAAGCCAGGGATAGATGTAGCACCAGGAGCCTTAACTTCACTTACAGTAACTGCTATTGCAGACAGTTATATGGCAAGTGCTACTAGTACTACTAATTTTGGCTCCTTAACCAGCGTGGTAATTACTTCTAGTAACAATGCTTCGGCTAGAGCAGCCCTTTTTCAATTTGACCTTTCCTCTATTAATACAACTACTACTATCAGCTCTGCTGTATTCTCTTTAACAGCAGGAGCTACTACAAGTTTTGGCGCAATAAACGCACCATTCCCGGCTTATTTACATAAACTTATTAGACCCTGGACAGAAAATGGAGTTACTGCGATCAAATATGATGGTACAAATAACTGGACTTTGCCTCTTGCCAAAGGATTAGGAAATGATATTTCAAGTAGTAGTCTCACATCGGGCCCGCAAATAGACCCTTTTTCAGGTTCTGCTGGTACACTTACTTTGAATACTTCAGTTGTTGGATCGAATATAACCGAAATTGTACAGAATTGGGTAACTACCCCAGCTAGTAATTTTGGAGTATTGTTGATGCCACGAGCTTTGGGTACTGTTGCTGCGACTTTTTTATCAAGAGAAAGCAGTTCAGGCAAACCTACTCTTACAGTTTCGTATCCATCCACTCCGGGAGTAACCTATAGTTCTACCGCCATACCCACCAACAGGAAACCATTTGCATATGCGGATACAGCCAGTACAAAATCCAATGCTTCGGTTACGATAAATGCTTTAAATAACGACGCAAACTATTACGGAACCTTAACTGCAAGAAATACAACGGTTACCGCAGTTACCACTCCGGCCAATGGAACAGCTGTAATTACTGCTGGAAATATTGTATACACCCCCAATGGAAGTTTTATAGGTACTGATACACTTACTTACACGATTACGGACGCTACCAACAACCAAACGGCCACAGCTACCATCCGTATCAATGTTTCCAGGGTTGCTCCTACCATTGTAAGAGATAATGCTTCAACTTTATCCGGTACGCAGGTGACGATCAATGTAGGTGCCAATGACGCGGATCCCCAGGGTACTATGGATGTGCCGGTGATTACTGCTATGCCTAAGAACGGAACAGCCATTGTTAGTGGTAATAATATCATTTATACACCTTCCAAAAAATATGTAGGTAATGATACACTGATCTATCAACGATCCAATATAAGTAACAATGTCTGCGTTCCGGTACTAAGTGATACGGCTTTGGTTGTAATTACAATGACCAATCAATCACCTACTGCCGCTAATGATACAGTTACAACCTATAGCTGTGTGCCTGTTACAATTAATAGCAGGTCTAATGATACTGATCCCGAAGGAACAGTTTTAACGCCCTCGTTGGTAAGTAATCCGTCTAATGGTACGGTTATACTAAATGCAGCTGGCTCATACGTATATACGCCCAATACTTCTTTTACCGGTACAGACCAGTTTACATATCGCGTAAAAGACGGATCAGTTGATTCATTGGTGAGTAATACAGCAACCGTTGTTATCACGGTAAGTGCGGCTGCTAACCCAAATGCAACGCCTTTTGCCGTGCCTGATACAGACAAGACCCTTATTAATCAGGAAGTAAATACAGATGTAATGGCGAATGATTCTGACCCGAATAATGACCCATTAACTATTAGTATCTCTGCAGCAGGACTTCAACAACCTACGAACGGTGTTATCACTTTACTGGCAAATAACATGATTAGGTATGTGCCTAACAAGGATTTTACCGGTACAGATAGCTATGAGTATCAGATCACAGATAATCACCCAGGTTGTGCAGGGTCGTCAAGCCTTACGGCAAAAGCACTTGTTACAATCAAAGTAACACCACTGCCAATACTGGTAGGAGGTAATGTTTGGGACGATGCCGATGGTAGTGCCGCCGGCACATTTAATAATATTAAGAATGGTGCTGAGTCGGGTACTAATGCGGATGGGGCATTATATATTTACCTGGTTGACAATACGAATACGATTATTGATCAAACATCTGTAGACGCATCCGGTAAATACCTGCTGGTTAATGCACCGGCAAACACGAATAATCTGCGGATTATTCTAAGCGCTCAGTCATCACTTGTTGTTGGGGATACTTTATCTGTAGCTTCACTACCTGGTGGATTTGTAAAAACATCTCCTTCAATCAAAACCTTCTCTACGGGCAGTACCTCTATCACTAACAGTGATTTTGGTATAGGGCTTTTACCCGTAGCCAATAATTACGCATTTGCCACCCAACTCAATCCAGGTGCATTGGTAAGCATTGATGCTACCAAGATCACTGGTACGGATGAAGATGGAACAATAGTTAATGTTCACTATACCTCCTTCCCAACCAATATCTCTACTATCGAGATTGGTGGAACCTCTTATACATCCTCCAGTTGGCCAACTAATGGTGTTAGTGTAGCACTTAATACGGCTGTTAAAATATTTCCAGCTGCGGGTTCAGTAACAGCGGTTTTAAGTTTCAGGGTGATTGATAATTCAGGAAGCGAATCCGTTTTACCTGCAGCAACCATCCAGGTGCCGTTTTATGTTCCGCTGGTAGCAGGTACCATTTCCGGAAACGCCAGTTTTTGTGGTACGGGAATTCCATCCACTTTTACCTCTACCGTAGATGCCAGTGGCGGACAAGCTACCATCGCCTACCAATGGCAGATGTCATCTGTAGTCGGCTTCGGTACACTTACGGATATTTCCGGTGCAACTTCTGCCACTTATACGCCTTCTTCTGCCATCACTACCACCACTTATTTCAGGAGAAAAGCCAGCACTTCGGGTGATGCCGCCGTTTTCAGTAATGTATTAACAGTAACCATCAACCCCTTACCCGCTTCGCCAACAGGATCGCCTACCGTAAGTTCAATTGCAGCTGCTGTGGCCATCAGTGCTACGGCCAATGGAGCTACCGGTGATGAAACTGTAGATTGGTATGCGGCGCCAACTGGCGGAACGGCTTTGATCAGCGGTGTTTCGGGTAGTCTTACTACAGTATATACAACACCCACCCTTAATAACACAACAGCTTATTATGCGGTGGCCAGAAATGTGAATACCGGTTGTATGGCTGTTTCGCGTACGATTGTATCTGCTACCATTTCCGGTACCCTGTACCCGGGTGTGATCGGATCGGATCAGAGCGGATGCGGAACATTTACGCCTACCGGACTCACTTCTGTAAATGATGCCAGTGGTCTGGCTGGTATTACATATCAGTGGGAGTCATCTACCACATCAGCTACAGCCGGCTTTAGCAATATAGCAGGAGCAACAGCAGCAACTTATTCGCCGGGTGCGGTGGCTACTACTACCTATTACAGAAGGGTGGCTACTTCAGGAACTTCTTTTAACAGCAATACTGTAACCATTACCTCTAATGCCATACCCGCTGTTGCAACCGGTGTTTCGCTTAACGGAGCCAGAACAGGGGCGGGATCGGTTACGCTGACAGGTACCGTACCAGCCGGAGTAATCTATGATTGGTACAGTAATGCAACAGCAACCATATTATTGTTAGCGGGCTCTAATAGTTATACTACTCCGAGTATTTCGCAAACAACCACTTATTACCCCGTTGCAAGAAATATTACCACGGGTTGTACTTCTGCTACCGCAAGTGCTGTGGCTACTATTAATCCTGTTCTGAGTGGGGGTGTTATCAATTCCGTTACTACCAGTATATGCGGAACTGGTATACCGGGAGCACTCAATTCCACCACAGCTGCAACGGGTGGTACCGGCACCTATCTTTATCAATGGCAATCATCCGCTACATCCAGTGTATCCGGCTTTACTGATATAGCAGGTGCTAACGCAGCTACCTATACACCATCTTCTTCTATTTCAGTAACAACGTATTACAGACGGGCTGTGAGCACAGCTACCGATGCTGTTGTATATAGTAACGTGCTTGCAGTAACAGTGGTAAGCCTGCCCAACGTTAAAATCTCTCCAAGTAGTGCTACTATTTCTAACGGGAATAGTCAGACGCTGACAGCCAGCGGAGCTGATACCTATGTATGGACACCTTCCACCAATCTTTCGGCAACAACTATTGGTACTATCAGCGCATCTCCAACAGTTACCACTGCCTATACGGTTACAGGAACCAATGCCGCTACCGGTTGTGTAAATACAGCCACCATCACTGTTACAGTTGTTCCAGCTCTCAGTTCGGGAACCATTGCTGCAGACCAGGTTATCTGTAGCGGTACCATCCCTGCTGCTTTCACTTCAACCGCAGCTGCTACAGGAGGTGTAGGTACCTATATTTATCAATGGCAATCATCCACTACATCCAGTGTATCTGGCTTTACTGATATAGCAGGTGCCAATACTGCCACCTATGCACCGGGTACGGCACATACTGTTACCACTTATTACCGAAGGGGTGTTAGCACATCTTCCGATGCTGTGGTGTATAGTAATGTGGCAACGGTAACCGTATCTGCACTGCCAACAGTGTCTGTTTCGCCGGCCACAGCAACAATTGTTACCGGAACCAGTCAGGTACTTACAGCCAGTGGAGCCAACAGTTATGTATGGTCTCCGGCAACAGGCTTGTCTTCAGTAAACCTGGCTACTGTAACAGCTTCGCCTGTAACTACCACCGTTTATACTGTTACCGGAACAAATACGATCACCAGTTGCGTTAATACGGCTACTGTTACTGTTACCGTTACTGTTCCTCCCGGAACTTTTGTAGCCGGTTCCATTGCCGCTGATCAGGTTATTTGCGCGGGTGCAACACCTGCTGCTTTTACTTCCACAGTAGCGGCAAGTGGTGGTACAGGTACCATCAGTTATCAGTGGCAGAAAAGTACAGATAATACTAACTTCACAGATATCGCTGGAGCTACCGCTGCAACGTATGCTTCCGGTGCCATATCAACACTAACTTATTTCAGAAGGGCAGCCAGTACTACGGTTAATCCTGCCATCTATACGTCTTCAGTAAAAGTTACGCCATTAACACCTCCGGTAATCAGTGGTGGAATCAATGGCGTTTGCGCCGTTTCAAAAGACAGTTTGAGAACCTATTCTGTAACGCCTGCAGCGGGTGCTACCGGTTATGTATGGACCTTACCCAACGGCTGGACAGGCACTTCTACTACCAACAGTATTACAGCTAAAGTAGGTACGCTGGGTGGAACCATCAGTGTTACACCTTATAATGGATCCTGTGCAGGTAATACAGTCAACTTTACAGCGTACGTGATTGATTTTGTGAAAGTTGATATATCCGGTTTACCTGTTACTGCCCTCGGAAATAATAATAGTCCCATTGCGGTAACCATCAAATTGTACGATGCCAATGGGGTCGCTATTCCATGCAGTGGTGGACCTGCAACGCTATCAGTATGTAACCCCAGCGGCGGTACCTTCACAACAGTAATTGATAATAATGACGGTACCTATTCTTCCAAATTAACCGCTTATGCCAATAACGTGGATGTTTGTGGAACCATTGGAGGTGTACCTATTCAGAAAACCCTCAAGCTCACTTTTACAGGACCCCAGGGGGGGATCAAAGGCAACGGGCCGATCCTTGCTACAGAAATACCTAAGCTTACGTTCACCATGACGGAGGGAAGATCGCCATTTACGGTTGTGTACAAATCTGCTAAAAGTAGCAAGAACGATACATTAACCAATTACGTAAGTGGTACAGTAACAAATGTTGCCCTGATCCCCAGTACTACTTTATACACACTGGTATCCATTACAGATGCCAATGGCGAAAAACGGGTGAATAATTTTAACCGTGATACTGCCACCATTATTGTGCTGGCACCTAAGGTGATTATTACCCTGAAGGCTGATCCTGCCAAACAGGAGAAAGACAGCAGCTGGGCTACCCGTATTGTGGTGAATACCAAAAACATCGGGGATCTTGACCTGACGAATTCGCAGGCCCGGCTTAACCTCCGTGATGTGTTCCCCAGTCCGGTAACCTATGTGCTGGATAGTGTGCATGTATCCGGTGCCACAGTTGTGCCCAACAGGAACTATGATGGTGTAAACAGCCAGGATCTCTTTGCAAAACGCAACAATACAAAGAAGATTGTTTATCCGTTGCAAAGAGCAGATACAGATCTTTCTGGTATATCAGGTATAGCAACTATAGCCAGTCCGGATGGTTCGGCAGGAATGGAATTCTGGCGAACACAGGAAAATGGGTATGCTTCTGCTACGAATGAAGAAATTACGGTAATCGATGATGGGCATAGTGTGTATATGTTTGGTCCATTATCAACATTACCGGTAAATGCATCCGCTGATATCATTCTGTGGCTGCATGTAAAACCAAATGGTTATGCCGAGCCTTTTGTTATGCAGGCCATAGCATTGGGCACGGGTAAAACAGCAGAAGGCACAGCACTGGCTACCAGTTTATCTAACGACAACACAGATGTGTCTGTACACCCTGAAGTAACCAAACAGGGAGAACCGCTTGCTACAGTGATTAACCTGTTCCCAAGCGCGGTAATTGGTGTATCACTGGCCGCTGGAACGCCAGTGGCACAAGGCAATGGTACTTATCATGTAACACTGTCGTATAAACTAAAGAATTATGGCAACCTGAACCTGAATAATCTGAAACTGTTCCAGAACCTGGGACGAATGATTGGTTCTCCGGCTGCTTTTTCCATTGTTTCTCCTGTGGTAACTACAGGAACCTTATTGCCAAATCCCGGGTTCAATGCCCAAACAGACAGTAATCTGCTGGCTGCTAACAGTGTATTGGGTTATAAACAGGAAGCTACCGTACAATTCACCATCAATATCACACCTAATCAATTAAATGCCATTTATCAATTGCAGGCAACGGTTACTGCCTTCAGTAACGAGTTGAATACAACTATTACTGATCTGTCTACAGACGGGTTAGATCCAGATCCTGATGGAAATGCACAGCCCATAGAAAAGATCATCACCGAAATTCTGATCAACAGGGCATTGCCAACATTAGTTCCTGGCAATATTGGTATTAAAACAGGGCCTGCAACCACCGTATTGGCCAAAGGGTATTGCGGTTCCGCGAGCGGGGTAGAGATTATTCCAACCAGTCTGAATACTGGTGGACTGGATCCTTATCAGTACCAGTGGCAAAGATCTTCCAACAATACGAGCTTTACTGATATTCCCGGAGCAGAAGATAGTATCTATACCACCGGTACAGTTACGGGCAGCGTTTACCTGCGCAGGGGAACTATTTCCGGCAGCCAGGTTAAATACAGTAATGCAGTATATGTACAGATCTATGCATTACCTGCCAAACCCGTGATCACCGGTACGGGAACACAGGTGGTAGGAAAAGGAAATATTACACTTACTTCTTCACCTGCTGATGCATATAGCTGGTCTACTGCTGCAGTAACACAGAATATACTGGTTACGGATTCTGGTAGTTATAAAGTAACCATTACCGATGCCAACGGCTGTACCGCTGTTTCTGATAATTACACCATAGCCGCACTCAATCCGTATAAAGTAGCTGATATCACGAAAACACTTTCCAAAGCGCCGGTAGTACAGGAAGATGGTAGTTTCCTGCTCTCTTTCAATATTGTGGCAACCAATCTGAGAAGCGAGTTGCTGGATACAGTTAAAATAAAAGACGACCTGTCCAAGGTTTTCCCTGCCAGTTCTTCTTTCAGTGTGGTAGATATCAAAGCCAGTGGCAGACTGATTGCCAATGGAGGTTTTGATGGAAAGGCGCAGATTGATTTGCTGAATGACGTTAGTAAACTGGATGGATTAAAAGCGGATTCGGTCCAGATCACTATTAAATTTTTCCCGAATGGATTTGCCGGTAGTTTAAATAACGTGGCCACATTAACCGCGAGATCACCTTATGGCCTTTTCTCAGTGAGTTCAAATGATCCGATTGCTAACGGCAACCCGTCGATCAGGATGGCTACTAAATTTGATATACCACTGATCGATATCTTCATTCCATCCGGTTTCTCTCCCAATAAGGATGGAACCAATGACCTGTTTGTAATTACAAGGCCTTTTAACACCACGATCAGTCTGGATATTTTTAACCGTTGGGGTAACCAGGTTTATAAATCCACAGACTATAAAAATACATGGGATGGAAAAGGTAACCAGCCTAACCGTATCATGGGAGATGATTTGCCCGATGGCACTTATTATTATGTGGTACTGGCAACAGACCGTTCAACAGGTAGTGTAAGAAAATTTGCAGGATTTATCACATTGAAACGATAAGTTCCCTGATAGGGGAACTAACCTAGTAATGAAAATGAAACCGAGTCACATGCGCGAAAGGCTGACGAAAATAAAATGGGGATGGGTGATTTGTTTGTTGGCAGTTTCCGGAACGGCTAAAGCGCAACAGCATCCCATGTATTCGCAATACATGTTCAATATGCTGAATATTAATCCAGCGTATGCCGGTAGCCGTGGGGTAGGAACCGCTACTGCTTTATACAGAAATCAATGGGTAGGTATTGATGGAGCACCCAGAACCACTTCGGTTGGTTTTGACATGCCCATCAAAGAGAAAAAAATTGGACTGGGCTTTCAACTATACGATGACCAGCTGGGTATAGAACGCACAACCGGTTTTAATGCTTCCTATGCTTTCCGGATACAATTAACAGAATCCGGTACCTTAAGTCTTGGATTGCAGGCCGGTTTGCTGAATTACCAGGCAAACTTCAGTCGTGTAAGAACTTTTCAGCCGAACGATCCTGCTTTTAACCAGAACCTCAGTGGTTTTCTGCCAGCTGCTGCAGCCGGAATTTATTACAACTCGGATAGATTTTATATAGGACTATCTACGCCTGCCTTGTTAAAAACAAAAATCAGTTATGATAACACAGCAGAAATCGCTTCTGTTTCAGGTCGCGATCTGCATGTATATCTCGCAACAGGGTTTGTGGTAAGCCTGAACCAGGATCTGGCGTTGAAACCTTCTGTTCTGGTAAAAGCAGTGAGTGGTGCTCCCATCGAGTACGATCTGAATACCAATCTCTGGATCCAGAATACTATTGCATTAGGGTTCTCCTACCGAACCGGAGACGCTGTAGTGGGTATGGCCGAATTGCAGTTAAACAGGCAACTCCGATTGGGGTATGCGTATGATAAAACCTTTTCCAGCCTTAATGCACTGAACACCGGTACACATGAATTGATGCTGCGGTATGAATTTGGTTCTACTAAAGGTAAAGTTGCTTCACCAAGGTATTTCTGATAAAAAACAGTAATGAAAAAATCGCTTTTATATATCGTTGTTCTACTCACCGTACTGCAATCAACAGTAGCGGCACAATCTGCCAGTACCAGAAGAGCTGTTATTTATTTTCGTAATGCAGAAAAAGAATTTAATGATCAGCGGTACATGTATGCTATTCCTTTTTACAAAACCAGCCTGAAAAATCCGGGTAAAAACGATTCGCTTGCTCATCTGCATATTGCCGAATCTTACTGGTATGTACGCAATTACGATTCTGCACTGTATTATTACCGGGCATTTGAAAATAAATTCGCGCCACTTTTTTCCACACGCCAACGGATAGCGGAGTTGTTGGCTAATCAAAAACAATACAAAGAAGCAGAAAAGATCTACCGCCAATTACTGCGTGAATTGCCTGCCAGAAATACCAACCTGTTAACAGAAAGAACAAAAGGCTTTGCAGATCCAAAATCTTTTCTCCGGGATTCATTGGATTATACAGTCCGGCTGTTAAAACTGAATACCACCCAGCAGGATTTCAGTCCGCAATACTACCAGCGTGGGATGGTTTTTGTTTCCAACCGCTACTCTTCCAAAACAGCAGAAAAAGAATTCGGCTGGGACGGGCTTCCCTTTGCCAGCATCTATTGGGTTAAAGATACCACAGACCTGTATGTAGTTGATACGGTAGGTGGATATTCTTCCAGAACCTACAATGCCTCTATTAAAGCCAATGACGATTATACTTCGTTAACCAGTAATGATAATGATATTATTGTGGTAAGCGGCCTCCGTACAGGTTATAACGGCACTATACACCGGCTGGATAAATTCAGCAGCGAGCTCAATAGCAAATACAATTATGGCCCCCTCTGTTTTAACAAAGCAGGTAATACAGTTTATTTCACACGCAATAACCTTGTATCAGATAAAGGCAGGTATAACCTGGAGATTTGCGTAGCCACCCTCGAGAACGGTACCTGGGGAAAGATCAGGGTAATGCCATTTGTGCAGAAAGAATTCGATTTTTTTCATCCTGCTCTCAGTAATGATGAAAGCAGGTTGTATTTCTGCAGTAATAAACCCGGCGGACAAGGGGGCAGCGATATCTACTATGTGCCCCTGGGTAATGAGTATGATATGTCTATAGCAATCGGCCTGGACAATAAGATCAATACCGCAGGCAATGAACTTTTCCCTACCATGCAGGGCGATACTCTGTTCTTCAGCACAGATGGTTTGGCGGGTCTGGGTGGATTGGATATCTACAAAACCTATGCACAAAGAGGCTTCTGGAAAGAGCCGGTTAATCTGGGTTACCCGGTCAATTCTGCCTACGATGATTTCGGTATCATCTATAATAATGTTCATAACAAAGGATTCTTTACCAGTAACCGTCTGGGCTCGGATGATATTTACGTATTTGAGAACCGGTTATTTCAGGTACAACTCGAAGGCACGGTACTCAGCAAAACAACCCAGCGCCGCCTGGACAGTGTAACTGTCATTATTCGTTCAGCAGACAATGAACGGCCCACGACAGATTCTTTGATCACGGATATTACCGGCAATTACCGGTTTCCTGTAAGACCGGGGCGCGCATATACTTTACATTTTACAAGAAATGGATATATACAGGATTCATTGCTGGTAAAAAATGCAGGAACCGATAGCAGACTCAGTCTGCAACCCATGTTGTTGGTACCTATTGTTGCTGCATTACCCCCTGCAGAAACTGACCGCGATAAGGATACTGTTCCCGATACAAAAGATAGATGCCCCGACGTAAAAGGCCCCCGGAGTAATTTTGGTTGCCCCGATATTCAGGCAGAGATCGATGCATTGGCCAAAATGATCTTCTTTAAAACAGCCAGCGCAGAACTCACCACTGCTGCCTTGAAACCTTTGAATGTGGTGACTGCCTATCTTTCTAAGTATCCAAACCTGACATTATACATTGAAGGGCATACGGATAACAGGGCGCCTGCTGCTTATAACAAAGACCTGTCGCAACGCAGGGCCAAAGCAGTAAAAGACTTTTTTGTGAAGAAGGGATTTGGTGCAGACAGATTTACAACAGCTGGATTTGGTTTGGAAAGACCGATTGCAGATAATACAACAGAAGAAGGAAGGGCCATGAACAGGCGGGTTGCTATCCAGGCTACTTTTCATTAACAGCATTGAATAAAACATTTGATATGAAAATTCCGAAATATTTTCTTTCTCTTTGGAGCCTTCTGCTTTTCGCTTCAATCACTTCTGCCCAGACTTTTAAAGCCGGTGATAAAGTAGAAGCACTCATCGGCAATACATGGAAGCCGGTGTCTGTAATCAAGGCCTTGTCAGGTAAATCCAATACTTACGAGGTAAGGGTTAACCGGACGAGCAACGGGAAAACAATGGTTACTAATGTTGTCCTGGACAAAAGCAAGCTTCGGTTTCCACAAAACACAACTATACACAATCCCGTAATAGCTGTTGCAAAACCGGTTTCTTCCAACCTGCATCTTGGTAGATATGAATTGTATTCAGGCATTCCCAGTATGTATCTTGGTCACCTGATACTACTGGCCGATGGCAGGTACAAAGTAGCTTTTGATAGCGAGGAAGATAATTACGATGAATCCGGCAGATACACTTTTAACGAAAATACCAACACCATCGAATGGCTGAGCGGTATGTTCAAGAACAATAACTGGGGTGGAAAGCTGGTAAAGAAAGAAAGCGCCGGTTACCGTATCGAATTCAATAAAGCTGCATTTGCCGACAGCAGCAACTAAATATAGCGGTATACAGTTTTCGAACAGATGAACAGGGGACTGACGAATACAGAACATCGAACATACAACATCGAACCCGGAACATTACTCCCTTATCCCATTTCCGTTAAAGCTTTCACCAGCACATCCAGCTCTGCAGTGGTAGTATATATATTAGGGGTGATACGGCAACCATGTACATTGGCACCATCAATTGCCACGGTATAAATTTTATATTTTTGTAAGAGCGTAGCCGCCATATCAGCGGGTTTCATTCCTTTAATACCCACATTGGCGATAGCACAGGAGCGGGCCGGATCTGCCGGTGTATGCATCACTATATGAGGCAGGTTACGTACTTTACTGCTCCAGTATTGCTGCAGGTAACGCAGCCGGCTTTCTTTTCTTTCCGGGCCCAGTTTCTGGTAAAAATCCACTGCATCGCTGATGGCGAGGTCGGTATGTACCGGGTGTGTGCCGAGGTGGTTCAGCCTGCCAATATCATCCGGTTTTCTGCCACTCTCTGCCAACAATGGCCAGATAGAAGGAATATGCTCTTTCTTGATATAGAGTATACCCACCCCCAACGGCACACAAAGCCATTTATGTAAGCTGGCCCCATAATAATCACAATGCAGATCAGGGATAGAAAAACGGATATGGGCAACGGCATGGGCACCGTCAACCATTACCTGAACGCCTTTGCTGTGTGCCATATCACAGATCTTCCGAACGGGTAAGATCTGCCCGGTAATATTTACCATATGGCAGATCATGAGCAGTTTGGTTTTAGGGGTGATGGCATTGGCATAGAGGTTCACGATCTCTTCGTCTGAAGCCGGGTGATGCGGAAGGGACAATACTTTGTTTACCACCCCATGGCGTTGGGCTACCTGTTTGAACATGTCCAGCATGGCGCCATAATCCTGCTCGGCCATGATGGCTTCATCGCCGGCCTGCCAGGGAAAACCACTGATAATCAGGTCAAGCGATTCTGTGGTGTTCCTCGTCAGTATCAATTCCTCCGTACTGCAGCCTGTTACAGCGGCCACTTTGGCTGCCATCTTTTTCTTGTTATCAAACTGAACCGTACGCATATAATACGATCCCTGGTAATTTACTTCGCGGATATGATTGATATAACTCTCAAGGATCTCCCCCGGAAGTATATTGTAATAACCATTTTCCAGGTTAATATAATCGGGCTTCAGCCGGTAGTTTCCGCGGATGCCCAGCCAGAAATCATCATCGGCAGCCAGTTGACTGTTGTTTTTTTTCTCCGCCAGCTGTAACCACTTATCCAATGCACTGGCCGAAAACGGAACACTGGCACCGGCCAATGCCAGTCCTTTCAGGAAAGCTCTTTTTTTCATAGCAGAAAATTCTATTGTTAATGAAAATACAAATAAAAGATGAATACTTGTCTTCTGCTGCCCGGAACGGACCTTGCCAAATAAATGACCGGGAAAAATACTGTAATCACCTAAAAAATGAATCAGTTAACCGGAACAGTAGGAAATTCATGTTTGGTTAAACAGTCTGTAAATGGCAGTTGTTCCATTGTATATAAAAGTAAGCTCATGAAACGGATAAGCGTATTTCTTGTATTTGCCTTCTTTCTATTGGCTGGTCAGGTACCCGCCAAAGCAACACCGGTAAGAGATAACAAAGCAGGTGTATATACTTCTCATTTCGAAAATGTATTAGGTACATCCCTGCAGATCAAAGTAAAAACCCATTCCGAAAAACAGGCATCAGCGGCTGAAGCGGCGGCATTGCACGAGATAGAACGTTTATCGGCCATTGTTAGCGCTTATGATACCCGCAGTGAGTTCAGCCGCTGGATGCAGACTTCCGGAAAACCGATTGCCGTTTCGCAGGAACTGTTTGAGGTACTCAGCCTGTTCGATCAATGGCGTTCCAAAACCACCGGCGCACTAGATGCGTCTGCACAGGTAATCAGTAAACTATGGAAGGAAGCGGCTGCAAAACAGACCCTGCCCTCAAATGAGATGATCCGTCAGGCAGTACAAGCGGTACGGACTTCGCATTGGCAGCTGGATGCGGCTCGTCAAACAGCTACCCATACCAGTAACGCGCCATTGGTGTTGAACTCATTCGCCAAGAGTTATATCATTCAACATGCTACTGCAGCGGCGATGGGTGTGAAAGAAGTGGAAGCAGTGGTGGTGAATATCGGCGGAGATATAGTGGTAGATGGAGATCTCCAGGAAACGATCCGTATCAGTAATCCCAAAGCAGATGCGGAAAACGATGCTCCCTTGCAAACATTATTGCTTAACAACCGGGCCGTTGCTACCAGTGGTAATTACCGCCGCGGCGAGTATATCAATGGCCAATGGTATTCACATATTGTGGATCCCCGCACGGGTATGCCCGCTGGCGAAGTGATCAGTGCCACCGTTGTTTCTCCCAACGCCACTGATGCAGGCGCACTGGCCACTGCTTTCAATGTACTCACACCCGATGAGAGTGCTGCACTGGCTGCCACCATTCCCGGCACTGAATTTTTGCTGGTTACCAAAACAGGTCAACAGATCAAAAGCAAGGGCTGGGATGCATTAACGGTTCCGGAAGCGATACCCATCAATAGTAAACCTGCCGCAAACCAGTGGGATGATAATTTTGAATTGGTGATTAACATAGAACTGGCACAATTACCCGGCTTCGCCCGCAGACCCTTTGCGGCTTTCTGGGTGGTGGATGAAGACAATAAACCCATAAGAACCATTGCTGTATGGTATAACAAAGACCGCTGGCTGCATGAACTGCGTGCCTGGTACAGTACCAACAAAGCCAATTTTACCGGAGACGCCGGCAGTATGAGCACGATCTCCAGCGCTACCCGTTCGGCAGGTAAATATGCATTGAAATGGGATGGAAAAGATGACAAAGGCAATTATGTAAAACCCGGCAAATACACCATCAATATAGAAGTGGTTCGCGAACATGGTACATACCAGCTGATGAGCGGAGAGATCAATTGTGCCAAAAAAGCACAACAGGTTTCCTTAACCGGTAATGCAGAAGTGGCCGGCGCTTCATTGGAATACAGGAAAAAAACCGTGAACTGAGTTAACCATGGATAGTAGTACCAAAGAAAAAAACAATCCCCCGTCAACCACCGCATCCAAAAGAAAACTGGCCGGCATTTCCCGCTGGTTACATATTTACCTGTCGATGGTAAGTTTTACCATTGTCCTCTTTTTTTCTGTTACCGGTATCACGCTTAACCATGCGGATACCATGCAGGGCGAAACAAAAACAACACAGACAAAAGGAAAACTGAATGCAACCTGGGTACAGTCGCCGGATACCAATAAAATAGCAAAATTATTGATCGCAGAATATTTCCGAAACCGGCATGCGGTAAAAGGGGCTGTGAACGATCTGCGGATAGAAGAAACCCAGGTAAGTATCGCGTATAAAGGGCCGGGCTATGAAGCCGTGGCTTTTATTAACCGCAGCAACGGCGAATATGAACTCACTGTTGCACAAACCGGGTTGGTAGGTTTTATGAATGACCTGCACAAGGGCCGTGATACCGGTAAAACATGGGCCTGGGTAATTGATATTGCAGCGGGACTCATGGTGCTGATCTCGCTAACCGGGCTCATATTGCTTCTCTTCATCAAACGAAAAAGGATGAACGGACTGACCTTACTGGCTGCAGGCACAGCAATAGTCTATCTCTTATATCGTATCTGGGGACAATAAATCTCCTGTAAGAAATCTTTTATTTCGCCGGAATTATATTCCAGTTTTTGCCAAATACCCTTTGTAAACTGGCACTGGTTCTTGCCTGCGGATTGGTGCGGATCGCAATTTCCTGCTCTTCTATTTTTTTGAATAACTCATTTGTGAGCATCACCGTGAGTATATTGTCGAGATCAATATTTAATCCGGCCCGGTTACCTAAGACCATTTTTACAGGTGCCACCAGCCTGTCCCATTCCTGTACAATTTTGTATTCACCCAGGGCAGTATGCATAATCGGTGTAACGGTTCTGCGTAAACTATCGCCAACGGTACGTCGCAAATAATCGGTAGCAGAAGTGTTTCCTCCTTTTACAATACCAATGGCATCCCTGATAGACATTCGTTTAATGCCCCCAACAAAAACCGGCCCTGATTTAATAACCGCATCGGTGGCGGCATTATCCAGCGTATTGGTGAAACGATTCAGTTCTGAGGCCAGTCCCAGCCTGTATAGTGTCTGAACAATTTTCTGTACTTCGCCGGGTAATATGGCGGCCAGCAAAACATCTTTGCCAAAAGATCCTTTCTGGCTTAAGTTGGTGGTGCCGGTATTGGTGCCGATAATCAATGCTTCTCTGATGGCATTGGCCGCATCAGCTTCGGAAAGATAATTACCGAGCGATTGTAAAGTACTGCAGCCACTTAGCACCACGGAGCTGATGCAAAGGAAAACGATTAGTATTTTTTTCATAAAACTGATTCAGGAAGTGATAGATGTTTGAGTTCCACAGGCAATGATACTCTGTTTGCAGGTACCCGTCAACCAAAACAGGGAGAATATGGGAATGATACAACAATTCTCCCTTCGCGTATAATGGTTTGCCTGGCAAAGAGAAGACCTTTAGCAGGTTGCATCTTATTCACAAACAAATCAAAAATCATGAAACCTGATATCGGGATCTCGGAAAAAAACCTGGCACATTCAGTGGCTATCTTATCAACTGTCTTGTCTGATGAAATGATGTTGTATGTAAAAACCCGTAAGTTTCACTGGAATGTTGCCGGTGACAGTTTTATGGAACTGCATAAACTCTTTGAAACCCAGTACGGCGAGCTGGAAACAACCATTGATGCCGTAGCAGAGCGTATTAACAAACTCGGCAGTAAAACAATCGGTACCATGAATGAATTCAGTAAACATTCAAGCATTAAGGAAATGCCGGGTAAATACCCCTCTTCCAAAGAAATGCTGAAAGAACTGCTGAAAGACAATGAAACCATTGTACAACTGCTCAGAAAGGGGATTGATAACTGCAGTAACTCATTCAAAGATGCCGGTACAGCTGATTTTCTTACCGGGCTGATGGAGCAGCATGAAACCAATGCCTGGATCCTGCGCAGGTATTTTGCCTGATCGGTGTTGGCTTTGATTACTAGTTGTACTTTTGCTGTAAGATGATCACACGATCATTTGAGTATGATAATGAGTCATCCTGCCAAAATATTTTCTGTACAGCAGATCCGACGGGCAGATCAGTATACGATCCTGCACGAGCCTGTTTTGTCTATTGACCTGATGGAGCGGGCGGCTATGGCCTGTAAAAACTGGATGACGGCTCACTATACAAAAGAGAGTTCTTTTATCATCTTCTGCGGAACGGGGAACAATGGCGGTGATGGTTTGGCTATTGCCCGTTTACTGTTAGCAGCAGGCTACCGGGTGCAGGTATTTGTAGCAGGGGCTAAAACAAATGCCACACAGGATTTCCTGACAAATCAAAAGCGATTAGATGAACAGGACATTTCTCTGGTAAGGCATCTTCATACCGTGAATGATTTTCCTGTACTACCTGCCGGAACCATTCTCATTGATGCTTTGTTCGGAACAGGGTTATCCCGGGCACCCCAAGGACTGCTGGCCGATCTGATCCGTTATATCAATGCGGCTACAGCAACCGTGATCGCCATCGACATACCTTCCGGTTTACTGGCCGATCAGCATTCCGATCCATCTTCAGCCATTATTCAGGCAAACTATACACTCAGTTTTCAGTTTCCGAAACTGGCTTTTTTCTTTCCCGAAAATGGTGGGTATGTGGGCGAGTGGGTCGTACTCGATATCGGTCTTAGCCAAAAGTTTATTGGAGAGGAACTTTCTTCCACTTTTTTCATTACCAAAGACTTTATTAAAACCCTGTTACATACGCGTCCTAAATTTTCGCATAAAGGAAGTTTTGGCCACGCACTACTCGTAACGGGTAGTTATGGGAAAATGGGAGCGGCCCTGCTGGCCACCGATGCCTGCCTGCGCAGTGGCGTGGGTTTGTTAACGGTGCACACACCTGTTTGTGGGTATGAAATATTGCAGACCACACATCCCGAAGCCATGGCCACTGTTGATAGTGGAGAGCAGTATAATAAAGATGAAATACAAACAGATGCTTTTAATGCAGTGGGTATTGGTCCCGGTTTGGGAACGCATCCGGATACACAAAACGCCGTTAGGCATTTGCTTACCCACTGTAAACGACCTGTTGTGATAGATGCCGATGCATTAAATACTATTGGCAAACAGAAAGAAGGCGAAAAAACCATTCCTGCCCATGCCATCCTCACACCACACCTGAAAGAGTTTGCCCGCCTGGCCGGCGAAACAGCGAATGATTTCAGCAGATATGAACTGCAATTGGCTTTCTCTCAAAAATACCAGGTATACCTGGTGTTGAAAGGAGCGCATACCTGTATTACCACACCGGAGGGAGAAACTTATTTTAATACCAGCGGTAACCCCGGTATGGCCAGGGGTGGGAGTGGAGATGTATTAACCGGAATGCTTACCAGCCTGCTGGCACAGGGGTATTCGCAGAAAGAAACCTGTCTGTTGGGTGTATTTCTCCATGGACTGGCCGGCGATCTGGCCAAACAGCATCTGGGCGAAACGTCGATGCTGGCTGGCGATCTGGTTCGGTATCTGCCACAGGCATTTATTTCACTGCAAGAAAACTAAACCCATGGTTACCCGTTTATTCATTGTTTGTTTAATGCTCTTCTGTATGCATATCAACCATAGTCATGCACAAACAACTCCCGAAGGAAATGAACTGCTGAAAAAGATCCAGGCAAGACTGTCTGCCGAAACCGGCGAGTTTGCACTGGCTTTTAGGGACCTACAGACAAAAGAACAAATTCTCTGGAACGACCGTACCAGTTTTCATGCTGCCAGCACCATGAAAACACCGGTAATGGTAGAAGTATTTAAACAGGTAGCAGCCGGAAAACTTTCGTTAACGGATTCGCTGGTGGTAAAGAATGAATTCAAAAGTATTGTTGATGGATCTTTGTACACGTTGGATCCGGCAGATGATAGTGAGTTCGAATTATACAGACTGGTAGGAACCAAAGTTACGCTCTACGATCTCGTTTATCAGATGATCATTCTCAGCAGTAATCTTGCTACCAATATGGTGATTGAACTCGTGGATGGAAAAAAGGTAACACAGACCATGCGTGAGCTGGGCGCGAAAGACATGCAGGTGTTACGGGGTGTGGAAGATGGGAAAGCCTTTGAAAAGGGATTGAATAATTCCGTTACGGCTTACGACCTGATGATTTTGTACCAGGCCCTGGCAGCGGGAACAATTGTAAATTCCAAAGCCTGCGAAGACATGATCCGCATTTTACTGGATCAGCGATACAATGATATCATACCCGCCTATCTGCCCAAAGAGCTCAAAGTGGCCCATAAAACCGGATCGATCACAGGTGTGCATCACGATTCAGGTATTATTTTTCTGCCGGATGGAAGGAAATATGTGCTGGTGATCCTGTCACGAAAACTGGCAGATGCAGATAAAGCCACAGAAGCCATGGCAAGAGTATCGGAAATGATTTACCGGTACATGGCAGCCAAAAAATAAAGGGATCTTACAGGCGTATCTTATTACTATAAAGAACCACCTTCCACCAGTCTCGAGCCCAGAATGATTTCTTCGGGTGGCAGCGGTCTCTCCATACATTGCAGCATACGTGCAAAAGCCAGTTCTCCCAGCTGTTTACCGCTGGTTTCAACATAGGTGATCTCAGGGTAAAATAGTTTGGGTATAAAACCGTTGCTGATAGCAATTACGGCAATAGACGTGGGTGGTCTCAGGTTATTTTCCTGCAAGGCCTTCATTGCACCAATCAGAATTTCATCACTCATACAGAAAATGGTATCCGGTCTGTTGGTTTTATCAGCCAGAAACCGGTTGGTCTGAACCCTGGCTTCCTCGCTGCTGCAGGTATGAACCGTTTGCAGGGTGATTGTATGATTGTTTTCTGTCAGCGTTTGGGTAAAAGCCTGCATTCTTTTCTGGGTGATGAGTAATTGCCGGTCGCCAAACAATGCCAGCACCTTTTTTTTCTTTTTGTGGAGGATGGCTTCAGCGGCCATTTCGCCGGCGGCACTATCGGCCAGGCATACCGCCTGTACCTGCTGGCCCGGCGGAATCTTATCGAAGAAGATCACGGGGGTTTCGAGTTCTCTGAGTTTATCAAAACCAGCCAGGTCTTTTGTTTGTGGTGTAATACAGGCAAACAGTCCGCTGATCCGGTTCTGGCGAAAGAGTTTCAGGTTCTCCTGCTCAATCTCCGGATCGTTACCACTTTGCAGTATAATAATAGAGTAACCGTTTTTGCGGCCGTCTTCTTCGATGGCGGCTATAAATGATTCATAAAAGTAGTTGGAGATGGAGGGAACCAGGATGCCGAACAGTTTACTGTTACGGGTACGCAACTGTACAGCACTCGCATTGGGCTCATAATCAAGTATTTGGGCCAGATCCAACACTTTCTGTCGGGTTGCCGCCGAAATATCCGGGTGCTTTTTCAGGGCCCGGGATACCGTAGACACACTGATACCCAGCGTTTCTGCAATTTTTTTTAAGGTTGGATTGGTCATGTTTACTTCTTGCGTGATAACCAAGATAAAAAAATTTCCACATCAAAGGATTGCGCAAACGTTTGCGGTTCGCAGGAAAATCAATTCTGCTGATGTAATCCCCTGATCCCCCTACATTTAGACTGGTTTTGAACCGGTTACCCTGGGATAATATTATTATTGATGCATCGTTTATATGGGTATCCCGGTCTATCATACCCAATTGAGTTATTCCGGTTTGTTGTAATGGTTTCCGGAAAAAATCAAAAAAAAATTAACAAATAATTTTTTTAGAAATAAAAATGTGTATTTTGTACACGCTTAATAACCAATAAACTGCCATTTATGAATTTTTCGAAGCTTGTCAGACCCATACTCATGGGTTT
>SCVK01000561.1 GCA_004297075.1 Chitinophagaceae bacterium | reverse complement strand
TACAACCGCTCCTGCCGCACTGGTGGCATATACGTCTATATTAGCCGGACAAACCATTACCGGTGGCTGATTATCGATCACCGTAACGCTCTGGGTTGCCGTCTGGCTATTACCATTTACATCCGTCACCGTCCAGGTAACCGTAGTAGTACCGATCGGGAAGGTGGCCGGTGCATTATTGGTTACGTTAGCCACACCACAATTATCGGCTGTTACCGGTGTGCCCAGATTAACCGTAGCACCACAGGTACCCGGTGTATTGTTTACCGTTCTGGCTACCGGTGCCGTAATGGTTGGGCGCTGGTTATCTGTTACTGTTATATCAAAACTATAAGTACTGCTGTTGCCTGAAGCATCGGTGGCGGTGAAAGTATTCGTTGTGGTTCCTACAGGGAACAAAGATCCACTGGCCAAACCTGCCGTTTGCGTAATCGTAACCGCCCCGTTACAGGCATCGGTTGCGGTAATACCACCAGTACCATTGCCACCGCCTGACAACTCAAATACCACAGTGATGTTTTGTGAAGGGCCATTACAGGTCGCCGTATTAACACCACCCCAGTTCGGATTCCCATATCCACTCTGAAGATCAATACAAGGTCGAACCACATAGCCATTCTGGTCGCAGCTGCACACATAACCATTGGTTGCCGATAAAGCTCCCGGACCACCGCAGTTGCCTACCGCCCAGGTTCTTCCATTCGTAGTCCATGTTCCATTGGTACCGTTTTTAAGTGCCGCAGCAATCTGTGCAATAACAGCCGGATCGGTTACAGAAACGCCCGTCTGGTCGTATGTTCCCTTAATGGTCAGTTTGCTATACGTATTACCCGCCACTAACTGATTGGTGAACGTGGTCCATGCATTACAATAAGTACTGTTGGTAGCTCCCTGTACAAAATTCTGCGAAAACACAATCGCATTATCCGGTGCATATTTAACTACCGCACCACAAAGATTGGTATCAGTGTTCACCTGCTTGTTGGCAGGACCGGTAATGATCGGTGCCGTTACATCACGTTTGGTTAACGTCATGCTGCAGTTACTGCTGTTACCGGCAGCATCTGTTACCGTAAAGTTGATGGTCATATTACCAGAACCGCTGATGACTGTG
>SCVK01000377.1 GCA_004297075.1 Chitinophagaceae bacterium | reverse complement strand
CACGGGCCGCACCAAACATTTTCTCAGTCTGGTAGGCGAACACCTGAGTGTAGAGAACATGAACAAAGCCATTCAGCTGGCCAGTGAAGAACTGAATATCTGTATTCCCGAATTTACCGTTGCAGGGGTGCCCTATGACAATTTCTTTGCCCATCATTGGTATGTGGCCTGCGATGATAAAGTAGATGCCGTACAACTGGCCAAACTGATCGACGAGAAATTGAAAGCACTCAACGATGACTATGCGGTAGAAAGAAGAAGTGCGCTGAAAGATGTTCGCCTGAATGTACTGAGCGAAAAGCAGTTCATGGATTTTATGCAGGCCAAAGGCAAAGTAGGCGGTCAGCATAAATTTCCGCGGGTACTGAAGGGTTCAATGCTCGATGACTGGCACAAATTTCTGAAAGCACAGGATCCTACCCTGTCGATTCCTGCATAAATAAACCGTTACACATGATCCGGCGCTGGTGCCTGTTTTTTTCCCTGGCCGTTACAGTCTCCTGTATCCGGGCGCAATCCCTGGATGCATCGGTACTGAAAATAAAAGCACCAGCAACCTTCCGGGCCATATTTACTACCACCAAAGGTGATTTTGAAATAGAAGCTTACCGTAAATGGTCGCCGATGGGGGTAGACCGTTTATACCAGCTGATCAGCACTGGTTTTTATAACAAGGCATTATTGTTCCGGGTAGAGCCGGGTTTTGTGGTGCAGTTTGGCGTATCGGCCAGCAGAACGGCCAACCGTTTCTGGGATCCTAAAAAATTACCGGACGAGCCCATGCTGCAAAAGAATACCAGAGCCACCATCGCTTTTGCCAGGGGAGGCCGTAACGAAAGGGCCACGCAGATCTTCATCAATCTTTCCGACAACAAAAAACTGGATACGGTATCCCGCGGCGGCATCAAGGGATATACAACCGTTGCCCGGGTAACCAGGGGGATGCAAAATATTCAACGTTTTTATGCGGGGTATGGTAAACAACCCATACAGATCCAGGATTCTTTGTACAAGTATGGGAATTTTTATTTCGAAGAACGCTTCCCGCAGCTTGACCAGATCATCAGCGCCCGGATTGTTAAATGAACGAAAAGCTATTTGATGAAAGGTATCCGCACTAACACAAAATCTAAGATTAAAACTTACTTTCGGGAAACAGAATAACAGCAAACAGCAATGATAGCGGCAGTGATCAAAGGATTGGTATTGGGTGTGTTTCTTGCCATCTCGGTAGGACCGGTTATTTTCGCCATCCTCAAACAAAGCATCAATAATGGGCATAAAGCCGGGTATGTATTTGTAGCCGGTATTTCAGTTAGCGATATCATGCTGGTGCTGATCTGTAATTTCTTTACCTCCCTGTTCGATCAGGCGCTGAATCATAAAACATTTATTGCGGTAGCGGGCAGTATTTTCCTGGTGGCCGTGGGCGTGTATACGCTTTTTTTTAAAAAAGTAAAAACAGACGAAGACAATAATATCATCTCCAAGAAATTCCGTAAGCGCGATTTTGTAGCGGTTTTTTTGTCCGGATTCTTTATCAATGTATTAAATCCCGGTGTATTCCTTTTCTGGTTTGCCTGGACCGCCGCCATACTGGCCGATTCGCTGGCGGCAGCTAATCCGATGCAATACCGGGTCATTGTTTTTGGTACCTGTTTACTGTTTGTATTGGCAACCGATATAGCCAAAGTAGCACTGGCCGCCCGCCTGCGTTCCAAACTCACCCCCAAGATCCTCACCAATATCAACCGCCTCTCAGGCCTGATCCTGATCGGCTTTGGTATTGCCCTTGGCTGGGGCATTATGGCGTATGGAGATAAGATCAAATGAATTTCGTGAGTCGACAGTCGTGAATCGTGAATTTTTTGACTGGCCTTTGTTTTACACTCACTACTCACTACTGACGATTCACGCCTCACGATTAACAGTTTCTTTACACCTCATTCCCCGCTAACAGTTACCTTAGAACAGTGAAACCACTGCTAACCGCTGCAATTATTTTTTGGAGTATCACTTATAGTTATTCGCAAAGCGATCTGCTGGTATTGAAGCAACGCAACCAGACCATACAGACATGGGTGCCGGGCAGTGTGATCAATTTTCAGTTCAGTAGCAAACAATGGATCCAGGGCATCATCAAAAACATCCGCAATGATTCTATCCTGCTCGAACAGATTGATGTGCGGCAGGTGCCCAACAGTTTTGGTTTTCCCACTATTGATACTGCTAAACTCGGTATCATGAAACTGCATGTGAACGAGATCTATGGCATGCCCAAACGAAACTTCGGCGGCAGTATTTTCACCAATGGCATATTATTACAGCTGGGTAGTGGCGCTTTTATCTTCCTCAATATCTTTAATAGCCTGATCAGGAACGAACAGGTCTTTAGCTCACTTAACCTTTCGCGACTGGGTGTGGCAGGTGGTGTTTTTTTGGTAGGCAGCCTGTTGCGGGCCAGTCATAAAACCTATATTATCCTGGGCGGTAAGTACCGCATGCAAACGATCCATCTTGCCAACACAAAACCCTGATCCTGAGTTGTGTAGTTGAAAAATGTACGCAGGGTTTTAGTATCTTGCTCCTCTCATGCACATCAAAACCCTGCTTTCCAAAACCTGGTGGTATACCAAACGCATCCTGTTATGGGGATTTGTTTCTTCCTTTTTATATATTATCATCTGCCGCTGGGTAATGCCACCTATTACCATTACACAGATCACGAATAGTTTCGGGTATGGATTGAAGAGAGATTATGTAAGTGGTAAAGACATTTCGCGCAATGCCAAACTGGCCGCTATTGCCAGTGAAGACCAGGCATTTCCTGATCATGGTGGTTTTGACTGGGACGCGATTGAAAAAAGCCTCAAGCCCAAAAAGAAGGGAAAGAAAACAAAAATTCCGCTGGGTGGTGGTGCCAGTACCATTACACAACAGGTGGCCAAAAATGTTTTTTTATGGCAGGGAGGAGGTATCACCAAATACATCCGCAAAGTGCCCGAAATGTATTTCACCAAAATGATCGAATGGATCTGGGGCAAAAACCGGATCCTGGAAGTATACCTGAACACGATCGAAATGGGTCCGGGCATTTTTGGTATTGAAGCGGCGGCACAGAAATATTTTGGTAAAAAAGCCAAAAATCTGAGTCGCGTCGAAGCGGCCATGATCATAGCCTGTTTACCCAACCCCAAACGGTTTACGGTAAAACCGATGAGCCGGCGCGTATCCTGGCGCTACCCGCAGATCATGCAACAGATGAATAATATTGAAGATGATGAAGATGTGCTGGCATTGCTGAAATAAACCTAACGCAGATAGGTTTCTACTGCCGCAATGGAAGTAGTGAGTCTGTCTTCATAACTGCCGCTGATCTCTACCCAGGGTACAGATTGGTTGATGAGGATATCTTTGTAGATATGATATAATTCCAACCGGTTCTTTTCATCCGGGTATTCGCGTAACTCATCTTTCACCCAGGGCAGGTCTGTATGGCAAAGCAGGTAGAGATCATATTTTCTTTCTACCACCTGGTCCAGGATAAACTGGTGACACTTCTCAAATACATATTCGCACCAGACTTTCATTACATACATATCGGTATCCACAAAAAGTAGGGGTGATTGGTCAGAGCTGGTCAGATCATGTGGGTTCACCCAGGTGCGTTCATTCACCATCGACCACTGGCTGTTTACCAGCGATGTATACTCATCTTCCAGTGCCAGTTGTCCTTTGGCAATGGTGAGCAGGTCATCAAACGTATAGTTTTTGCCATTGGTAAGCAGGTATTCCCTCGCAAATTCCGGGCACCACTGCATACGGTAATGCTGTGCGAGTAATTCGCACAAAGTGCTTTTGCCGGTAGACTCTGGGCCGATGATGACGACTTTTTTGATCATGAGACGAGTTGAAGGGCGAACAGATGAACAGAGGAACAAGGAACAGATGAATGAAATGATCATCTTTGTTTCTTTATTTCTCAGTCTCCTTATTCTTTTGAGCGGTAGCAATACTTTTTACAAATATGCTGATCAGTTCATTACATTCACGTTGAATAGCATTAATAGTATTGTCTTCCAGCCAGTTCAGCTTATTAATAATTTTCAAACAGTTCCCGGTTTCCCGAAGTTCTTTCACTCCAATTTTCATTTTATGTATAAAATCCGATCGTGATTCGGCAGATTGTGCCTCACCATAAAGTAGCGCGGGCGAACTTCCGCTCCTTGTTAACTGGTTAGCGAGATGTGTTCCCGCCAGATTCCTTGGAAGCCGCTCAGCCAGTTTGATCATCGCTACAGCGAAATCGATTAAGCGATCACTCAAATCATAATAACGGTTCATCTGAATACGGTTTAGTGTAGGTCAAAATGGTAAACCTTTCCTAAACCATCAACCGTATTTCCCGCAAAAAACCCAATATTATCCCCCTAAATTCTTCTGTTCGTCCGTTCCTTGTTCCTCTGTTCATCTGTTCCCCTTCGCCTCCACTCCACCCACCCCGCTATCGCCAGTACAAACAATACTACAAACTGCACACTGGTAAAAACATAACCTTTGATAAAGTATAACGGTATAGATGCCATATTTGTTGCGATCCACCAGATCCAGCTTTCTACTTTCTTTCGGGCCATGAGCCACATACCGGTATAGGCCGTGGCAGAAGCAAATGCATCGGCCCAGGGAATGGCTTCGGGGGCAAAAGCTTTTTGTGCCCAGGTTAAGGCAGTAAAGATGGCCACGTAAAAAGTGGCAAAAAAAAGTAACTGGTGTATCCACTCTTTGCGGCTGCTGTAGGTAATATACAGCACCAGTTCCTGTTTTGTTTTGTCTTTCCGCGACCACAAAACCCACCCATAAATACTCATGATGCTATAGTAAAGATTTACACTGGCTTCGCCGAATAAATGACCTTTGATGCTGAGATAGATGTAGAAAATGGTATTGATAAGGCCTACGGGATACACTAAAATATTTTCCTTCCGGCTGAACCAAACACTGCCAATCCCCGCCAATACGGCGATGAATTCGATGGGTCCGGTTTGCTGCAGACCACTGATGAACTGTTGATAGATCTCTGCTATACTCATCATAGTTACCTCAAAGTAAGGAATCCATCGCTAGCAAAAAACAGTAGCAAACAAAAAGGCCCATACCTCCTGGCGCAGGCAATGCAACGCAAACAGGTATGGGCGCGTACAACAGCAGGTATGTGATTATTCCAACTTGCTGATCAACCCCCAGCCATTGGCTACCGAACTGAGACCGATCATCAGTTCATTCTTTCCTTTCTGTAATGGAAGGAAGAGCGCATCGGCAATAAAAGTTTTATCGATCAGTCCTTTGTAGAAAGATCCTTTTAAACGATAGCTATGATCGCCATGATAAAGGATCTGTCCGTTCAGAAACACCCAGATCCGGTTTGTAAAATCGAGACTCATTTTTTTAGTAAGGGCTGCTGCACTGGTAAGATCCATTTTGATCCATACAAGGTCGTTGCTGTTCTGCTCAAATGTTCCGGAGGTTTTTTTAAACCGGTATTTCCCGATATTGAGTAAACCATCTTCTTCTGCTGCCACCATATCCCAGCGTAAAGGCTGATCCGTTGGATAGGCCAGTGTTTTTTTCTTTTTATCAATCGTAAATGCCTGCGATAGCTGGTATGTGGTAACCAAACCTGTTTCTTCTCTCGCAGGAACAGCTGTAAAGGGTGATGCCGGTAAAGGCGTATAACTGAAATTGGAAAAGCTTTGTTCGCTCAAACACCATAGTCCGATTTTGCCGGTACGGTTCTGTGTACGAAGGTTATTGACTACCAATGACGGCATTGTGTCTGAGTTAATGAAGAGCCTGGCGGTATTTCCCTTCACAATTATTTTCATGTGTACCCAACCTGTTTCGGGATATACATATTTTGCCTGGTGTTCGGGGTAGAGCTGCCAGTAATCCTCGTTGTGAAAAAAGGGGGCGTACTGGATGGCATCATCCCTGCCTGATAAAGGAACCCGTACATAGATATTCTCGCAAGTCTCATCCTGGTCGCCACGGAAACTGATGCCGGTAAGACTTTTTTTAGGCGACACAGAGATATCCACTTCAATAATGCCATCTTCAAACAACACATCTTTTGCCCAAACCGTTCCGCGCTTCAGCGTTAATACTTCCCTTCCGTCCATTTCGTGGAAACTTGTCTTGAGAGAGTCTCCGCTCCAGTGGCCGGGCCGCATGGGAATTGACTGTGCCAGCGCAGCAAGCTGCGAAACAATGAACAGGGTTGTCAATAAGAACTTATGCATAGCTGTAATTTTTTGTAAAATTCAGCCGTCGCCCGTAGGTCCAATGGTCATTTTGTTTACAGGAAGGTCATTTCATACCTGTTCGCGGTATTGCTGTGGCGATACGCCGGTTTGGTTTCTGAAAAACCGGTTAAAATTGGATGGATCTGAGAATTGCAATTGGTAGGATATTTCGGCAACCGTATCATCGGTTTGAGAGAGCAGCTGTTTAATAGCTGCTAGCTGTTTGTCGTGAATCATTTGCTGGGCGGTAATGCCGGTATGCTGCTTGCAGAGTTTGTTCAGTTGTGCCGCACTCACCTGCAGCAGTTGCAGGTAATCTACCACGCGGTGATGCGTCTGGTAATGGGTTTCTACCAGCGAACGGAACCGGAAAAAAACCGGATGCACATAGAGGTCTCCCTGTAACCCATTCTTTGCTGAATAAGAACGGTTCAGCAGCACGAGTAGCTGATATAAGAGGGCGCGTAATAAATGCGGACTGTCTGTTTGCAGCTGTTGTATCTCCTGTTCAATTTCCGACAGGATCGTGTCATATTTCCTGATGGCTTTACTGTCTGCCAACAAACTTGTGGACTGCCTGTACTGATGAAAGAATCCCAGACGGTAAAGAAAAAGTTCGTCTCTAAAAAAACGGTTCAGGAAATCTTTTTCAAAATAAACGGCATAACCGCTAACAGCCTGCTGAATATGCCAGCTGCGGATATGGCCCGGCGATGTAAAAATAATACGGCCTGATCGCAAAGGGATTTTGTGATCATCCAATATGAAATAACCACTCCCCTTTTTGATGAAGAGTATCTCATAAAAACTCAATTGATGAGGTTCTGCCCCAAGGTTGAAATTCGGGATCTTTTCGATCCTTCCGATATCGAGCAGTAATTCCCGCCCGTATTTGGCAGGCAGGAAATGATAGGTTTTTCTTTTTCCAGAACTGGTTACTCCTTTTTTCATGGGATCCGGATAACGCTTACTTACTCGGCATTCGTGTTTTTCAGGTTTTTGTTCACTGCTTCGAGGTGATGTAATACGTGATGGGCAGTAAAATACAGCATTTCCCTGAGTGTTAATTTGCCCAGTAGGGGATGCGGCAGAATATAGGTATCCAATGTTTCTTCTGAATGATGGTTTGTTTTGTTACAAAGTGCCTGTACCAGTTTCTGCAGTTTGTGTACGAGCGCTTTTTTCTGATCTGCTGTAATTGCCGGCGGTGTAAAGCGGGCAGAAGCCCTTCCACCTTCCAGTAATTTGCGATGGTACTTTTCTACCAGTTGTTCATAGGTTTTGGAAGGCCGGTTGGCAGTTCCGAATTTCCATTTCAGGATGAATTTGGGCAAGCCCATCGCCATATTCACCGGCGAAACAGAACGGATAATATGATCCAGTTGCTGAATAGCGGTCCATTTGCCTTCGGGTGCATAACAGAGATCGGTATCTGATAACCGGTTTATCTGTTCCAGAAAAATTTTGTGGTTAGCAGCTAAGCGTGCGGCAATCTCTGTGCGGTTCATAGGCCTGGTTTGTGTAAATAAAGATAACCGAATATTTCGCGGAATGGATCAGGGAGGCTGTTGCGTATCAGCAAAAAAATACCCTGCAGTTGTAAACTGCAGGGTAGGTATCAATATCAACTCACAAACTAAATTATTCGGCCTCGGCCACTACTTCTTTTACTTCGGGTATCATGCGTTTCATCATGCCTTCAATGCCTGCTTTCAGGGTAATCATGGAAGAGGGGCAACCGCTGCAGCTTCCCTGTAACATCAGGTTCACGGTGCCTTCATTGTAACTTTTGAACTGTATGGCACCACCATCCATTTCAACCGCAGGTTTTACATAGTTCTCTAGCAGTTCTTTTACTCTTTTTACAATATCATCATCGTCTGCGCTAACGGTATTGGTAGCTTCCTGTTTTACCTTGGCCACTTCTTCCTCATTTACTACTACTCCGCCATTTTCCAGGTATTCTTTCAGAAATTCTTTGATGGTAGGGATCACATCCTGCCAGTCATCTGTATCAGCGGTTTTGGTCAGCGTAACAAAATTGCTGGCAATAAACACACTTCTGATAAAAGGAAAACTGAACAGCTCCTTGGCCAGTGGCGAAGGCGTTGCAAGGGTCTCGTCAGCAAAATCGATGCTCTTGCCCGGATACAATAATTTATTGGCCACAAATTTCATGGTTTCCGGGTTGGGCGTCATTTCGGTATAGATACTGATCACCGGGTTGCCTGTTTTGATCATAATGCTTGATTTATAAGGTCACTGCAAAAATAAACAAAACCCGGGCAGGGATGGTTCAGTTAGGGCCGCAGGGTAGCCCGCGAGCCCATATTTTTCGGATATCGAAACCCCGATGCGTTACCAGCAGGCAAAACGCACCGTGCCTTCCTCGATGGAAATAGGCGTTTCAATCTCTTTTTCTGGTGTAACCGGCTGGTTTTTAACCGGTTCAATGCTTTTCTCTGCCTGTTTTACAAGGGCTTGTACCATTTTCTGAGAACGGCTGATGGTTTGGGTGGGGGCAGCCAAAACCACTGTTACCATGCATGCAATGCTGTAAAGGGTGTTTTGGAAAACTGCTTTCATATTCTGTATTATGGAACAAAAATATCCTTGATTATGCAGGTTTGCAATCACATAAACGTGTGAAATGCAGGTTTGTGCCGGATTTAAGGGGAAAGAAAAAACCCGGGCAAATAGCCCGGGTCGATTGTCTAAGAACCTATTTATCAAGGAATTAATAAGAAAACGTAGCGTTTTCTATCGATTCCGGTAAACCGGTTGACCTGGTTATGGTTTTGCGGGTTAAGGGATTTCCGCTGGCATCATAGGTATAAGTATGGGTTACCGTTTCGATCAGGTTGCCCGATTCGTCATAATGCTCTTCTGCTAAAGGATTATTAGGGATCAGACTTTCCAGTGGCAGGTAAGGATTGTTCTCAAACAGTGCCGTTGTATTGGGGTTGGTGTCATACTGGGTCAGTACAAACACATTGGTCTTATCCAGTGAGCCGGTAGCGGGGTCCAGGTAAAACAGGGTCATTTTTTTCAGGTTGCCATCGCTGTAATATTCCTTTTCATATTTCAGGGTAGGTGTGGTAGAAAGTGCACCACCGGGTTTACGTGTATACCCTTCGGTTTTGGTGAGTTTCCCATTGGTATAACTGTAGGCGTACGACGCCACCTGTGTACTACCGTTTACAAAGATCTCTGCTTTTACAAGCTGGTTATTCGCATAACCGTATTTAACAACACTGCCGTCGTCGCCCTGTATTTCTGTTACGTTGGATCCGGTATAGATGAATGTATACACTATGTGTTCCGATGTGTTATTGGAAAACGCCACATGATTGGTGATTTTTTTCACGGTTCCGTTGGTATTGTATTCAATGGCTTCATAGCTGCCATCATCATACTGGATCCTGGACAGTTTTTGTCCGTTGGCAGGCGGAGGTGTAGTAACCGGATCGGGCGTATATTCTTTACTGCAGGCACTCAGCAGCATAACCAGAAACAGGTACAGTACACTCGCTTTCATTGATAATAATTTTATTCGTTTCATTTCTCAGACAGTTAAATCTGGCACAAACCTACAGGTGTACAAAGGGCAGCACAATCACATGAAAATGTGGTTGGGATAAAAGGGAGATGCAGGTGAGGAGCGGCAGCATTAGCCTTGCTCTGGTAAAAAAAAGCCGCAGATTTCTCTGCGGCCGGGTTTTTCAAGAAAGGATGTATTATTTGATAGCTGCAAATGGAACCGGTTGAGGTACTACATTGTGCACAGGCCTGGTGGTTTTGAGATAAGCGAAGATGGATTTCAGGTCTTCATCTGTCATATTCTTATAACCGGGCCATGGCATAGGTGGTAATAAGGGGCGACTTCCTTCCAGTCCTTTTGATTTTCCTTCGCGGATGGCGCGGATAAAATTCTCTTCTTTCCAGTTACCGATGCCGGAGCTGTCTGAACTGATATTGGCGGCATAAGAAATACCCCAGGGACCCACGGCGGCGGTCATATCCATCGCCATTAGTGCCCATCCACCCTGTACGGTTTGTTTGGCTACAGGAGGCAGTTGGCCATTTTGCTGAAAACCGGATAAGCGCAGTTCCGGAATTACTTCAGGACCATGTGCCCCCATTCTTTTGGGCGAGTGACAATCATCGCAGCCTGCAATAGTTACCAGGTATTCGCCACGGGCAATCCGGATGGCTGTTGAATCTTTTGTGCCTGTCTCTGCTGCCTTATTATCGCTACCGGAAATGCCGGTACAGGAAACTACTGCTGCTGTAAAAGCGACAGCGAGTATGGCCATTGTTACAATTTTCTTTTTCATAGTCGGTTAATTGAGCGGCAAACCTAACCGTATGTGCCGCATCGGGCAATCACATGAAAATGTGGTTGGTATAAAAGGAGAATAAGGCGTAAGAGTGGTAAGCAGACTGGCGATACGGCAAAACGGAAATGAAATAGCCGCAGATCTGCAGAACCTTCATCCGAACTGCAGCCTGCGGCCCCCACAATTATAACTGATTAAACCAACTTGTCTTTGAATGCTTTGGCTACTGCCTCACTTTTGCTGTTCACGTGTAATTTCTCGTAGATCTTTTTGATATGGCTTCTCACCGTATCAATGGCAATGAACATTTCATTGGCGATCATCTTATAGCTATAACCTTCTACCAAAAACTGCAGCACTTGTTTTTCGCGGTCGGATAAATTATAATCTTCTCCTTTCTCGTTGTTCATGGAGGAGAACATTTTCAATACCTGGGTAGCAATACTGGCTGTCATGGGAGCACCGCCAGTCTGCGCTTCTTTGATATATTCAAGCAGTTTGGTAGGCGGTGTTTTTTTCAGCACGTATCCATTGGCACCACTGCTGATGGCCTGGAATACATTTTTATTATCATCAAAAACAGTGAGCATTAATACTTTTACATCATCATTTACCTGGCGGATCTTTTTCAGACCTTCTATACCGTTGATGCCGGGCATATCTATATCCATCAGAATCACATCTGGTTTCCAGGCGCCTACTTCTTCAATTACATTATTACAGTTTTTAAAACAGGCCAATACTTCAAACCCTTCCGATCCATTAATGAGCATCGTTAGTCCTTCACGTAGCTGGGGGTTATCTTCGTAAATCAACAATTTGGTCATTCGTTCTCTTTTAACCGGCCAAAAATAGGCAGCGGCGGGTAATAATGCAACCGCATAAACATGTTATCCTTCATCTACAGACCCTTCTAAAAAACTCTTCCACCCGTGGCCCAGCGGTAAAAACCCGGTACAAAACGCCGCGCAATGGCAGCCACCCCCACACAGAAAAAGAAAACAAGGGCAGGTGCCAGCAGGTAAGTAATGAGGCGGTAATTAGGCAGATCGTGCAGGTAGTGATAAAATAACCGGGTTACATATACCACCAGCGGCGCATGCAGCCCGAAAATAAAAAAGGAAAAAGAGGAAAGCCACAGAAACCAGTGTTGCCGCATACACCATTTTACCAGGCTGTCTGCTCCAAACCAGACAGCGAGGATGCCGGCCAAAACAGCAATATCATGCATCGTATTCAGGATCACATAAGTGGCAGGATTGGTGGGCTCGAGTTCAAAAGCCATGAATGTCTTGATCACACTAAAACCAATAAAAAGCAGCCAGGCAATATACAGGCTCAGCCATTTGGGCTTTTTTTCGAGGTTAAAGTTTGTTTTCTGCAGCCAAACACCCAGCGAAAAGAAAAAAAGACCCCTACCATCCACTACCAGAAAACCCAGCTCAAAGATCCAGAGCAGGAAACTGGCTGCAAACCACCAGATAGCGATATGCCTGATGGCCCAACGGATACCGGGGTAGATCAGGTTGGTGAGGAAAAGTGCAAGGATGAACCATAACTGAAAAGAGATAGGCGCTACCAGCCAGCGTACCACTATCCCCCACCAGCCAATAACAGTGTAGGGTCGATCGTCTCCCAGCTGGTCAAGCTTGGCAGACAGTACCGCATTTGCCGTAATGGGGAATTGCTGCCAGAGAAAAGTAATGGCCAGTCCAATAGCACTCCAGATCAGGTAAGGTATTATGAGTGTGCTGGCTCTTTTTTTGATCTGCTCCAGGTAAGGGGTACCATCCTGCATGGCATAGATATAACCGGAAATGATGAATAATAACGGGATCCGGAAGCGGAGAACCCCGTTGGCCATAAAATATTCGAAAAAAGTAGTGACGGTAAGTGGTTCGCGTACGGTAGTAAATGGCTGCAGATAGGTCTGGTGCAGGTTATAACCATGCACGGCCAGTAACAAGGCAATAGACAGAAAAGTATAAAAGCGCAGTTTCTGACTTAAAAACCGGCTGATCTGTACACTCATACTAACCGTTTAAAGGAATGGTTACCGTTACTTTGGCCCCGCCGCCGGGTTTTGATAAAATATGTAAACGACCCTTCATGGCATCGGCCCTTTTCTGCATATTACCCATCCCGTTACCGCCATCTGCCTGTACCGGATCAAAACCAATACCATCATCTTCTACCATCAGTACCAGCTGTTTGTTATCGAGTACTACCTGCACTGTTACCATACTGGCCTGCGAATATTTGGCTGCATTATTCACCGCTTCTTTGAATACCAGAAAGAAATCCCTTCTTGCTTCCATATCCAGTTTGATGTCAAACACTGATTCATCTATCCTGAAATCCAGTTCAATTTCTTTAGCCTCCAGCACATTGGTAGCAAACTCGCGCATACGTGCGGCTATCTTCTGCATACTATCATTGCTGGGTTTGATGCTCCATACAATGTCATCCATGGCATCCATCATTCGCTGGCTGTTATCGCTGATCTTACCGAGATACTCAGTGGTTTTTACCGGATCAACCTGGATGCGGCTTTTGGCCATGGAGCTGAGAATATTGATGGTACTGAGGGTACTTCCCATATCATCGTGCAGATCGCGGGCCACACGGTTCCTCAGTTTCTCTACGGCCAGTAATTTATTTACCCGCAGGCGGTGTACCCCATAAATAACGAGTGCAATGATAAAAAACAGTGTACTGATAAACCAGTAAGTACGCCAGAACGGTGGTTTGATATAGATATGTAATTCCGTAAAATTCTTAGACCGGTTACCATCAATATTCTCGCAATACACACTGAAAGTATAATTTCCGGGAGGCAGTAACGAATAGTTAATAAAATTCTGCCGGTCTGCTTTGATCCAGTCTTTATCAATACCGGTCATCTTATAATAATAGGTAAGTTTCTCCCGCTCCAGGTAACTGAGTGCTGCAAAATAAATGCTGAAAGAATTTTCGGCACTGGATAACTGGATGCGGGGCAGTGCCTGCAGTGAGTCAACCGACATATAATTATTCAACAACTTAAAATCCGTGATCACCACATCGCGCGGCTGTTTGTTCCGGAAGATCGAAGGCTTGAAATAAAGCAGCGCATTATTGCCGGTAAACATCACATTACCATCGCTGCCGAAATAATCTGCTTCGGTGGTCATGTTGGCAAGCGTGATACCATCTTTTCTGCCGTAGGCGGTTACTCTTTTGGTGAGGGGATTATAGCGGCAAAGTCCATCCAGTGTAATCATCCATAAATACCCGTCGGCATCTTTGCGGATGCGCATGATGGTGTTACCGGGTAAACCATCATCATAGGTAAGCCAGTAAATGGCACCGGTTCTTTTATTAATGAAGTTCATGGCACCCGCACCAAACACGATCGTACTATCGTTCAGCTGTTCTATGTCTTTGCCGGCATTCATAAAGAGCTTTTTACCCGGCACACCTTCGGCAGTATATTGTTTGATGATCTTTGTTCCATCACTGCTCAGGCAATACAATCCCTTTCCTTCCACCGATACCCATAAAAGGCCTTCATTATCCACCAGTATCTTGGTGATAACGGATCCGAATTTGTGTAACAGACTATATCTCTTACCATCATATCTTACCAGAAACCCTCTGAATGTGGCTAACCAGACATTCTTTTTATCTCCGGTAATATAGTTGATGGTAGAACCCTCAAAAACAGGATCGCTCAGAAAGCGGGTGTTGCGGGTGGCGGTATCATACACCATGAAATTACCCGCCTGGCAACCGATCCATACTTTACCATCATTGTGCTGGTACAAGGACCAGGTTTGCCGGTACTCGATCCATTTCTGACTTCCGCGTGGTTTGTTGTTATAAATACCCGCATCGTAGGTATCCATTTTACGATCAAGTGTAAATACGCCCCTGCCCCAGGTACTAAGCCAGTATTGTCCGCCCCGTAATTGGTAAATATCCGTAAACTCAACCGCACCCCTGGCTTCCGAGAAAAGCATATTTACCACCGAGTAGGTTCCGCTGCCCGGAGAGGTAAAGTAGAGGCCATTATTGGTGCATACCCAGATGCTGCCATCATGATCTTCCAGTACCTGGTACACAAACTGAAACTGTATACCTGTGGCACTGCCGGCCTCGTGCTCATAAAAATAAAAGCTGCGGGTATCCCGGTCAAAATTGTATAATGCGTTAGTGCCCGAGATCCAGAGAAGCCCTTGTTTGGTTTCATAAAAATTGCGCGACTCTGAATAATCCGGATTATAATTTAAACCCGCCGTATCGGTAAGTTCCTTACCGGTTGAGTCGAAACAATATTTCAGATGTGCCGTTATCCAGGTAAATACCCAATGCCTTCTTTTACTGTCTATAAAAACCTCCGAAGTGCCTTGTTGTAGTTTTGGATTCTTCAACAGAGGAAAACGCTTCGGGTTATAGGTATTGGTGTAGAGGGTTTGACTGGCTATATCAAAAACTGCCAATCCATTAATACCGCAGGGTAGCCAGTATTGTTTTTTAACTGTGTCTTCGTGTAAACCCGGACCGCAAACCCAACCTTGTGGTAAATGAAAATAATTATCGTCTACAAAAGCCCGTTTCTTTTTATCATAATGCAGCGGGCCAAATCCGGGGATAAAGAGAAAAGCTTCTCCGCGGCTATCCTGCCAGAGATTAATACCCCCCAGGTTGGGAATGGGCTGCGAACTTTTCACCGGCACTTTGGTATACGATAAAGTGGACGTATTATAAATACCTACTTCCTGCAGGTTGGGAAAACAGAGCCATAAAGAAGTACTATCGTAAGGAAGGATCTTAGTAAGGTTAGAAGCCCTGGGACTATTTACACCGGCAGCAGTAAAGCGGATGAACTTGGAACCATCAAAGCGCTGCAGGCCATTGGCGGTGCCGGTCCAGATAAATCCTTTTTTATCCTGGTAAACGCTGTATACAACATTGGAAGAAAGGCCGATGCCATCATCGGTACTGATACGGTTAAACGTAAAACCCCGCTGCGCGGGCAGGGTGGTGTGTAGCAATAATAAACAGGCAGCAAGACCTACAATTTTCTTCATGCGCAGCGTAGAATACACAAAGCTAAAAACAAAACCCTTTCCTGAACCCGCAAACAGGAAAATCACCCCTTTATGTGGTATAAGCGGCTGATTATCCGTATGAAACCCACCCGTTTACTTGCAGCCGGTGCCAAAAAAAGCCCCGATAAGAATAACGGGGCGAAAACTAACTGCGTATTATGAAAATAAATGTCAAACAGATCAGGTCTATGCACCTGTTCCTTTCAACCGGTTAAAATTGCTATGCCCGAACCGCAGAAAACCGGCTATAAGGATAAACGGAGAATTGCCGTTGATGAAAGGTAAACGTGCTCACATAAATGTGTGATAGCTTTGTAATCCTTACTGGTAAAGGATTTCACATGAATGTGTGATTGCGCAGAAATAAAATCCGGACCAATTTTGCAACATCAAATCACGTAAAAAAACGAATCATGAAAGGTAAATACATCACCACATCTTTAATGCTGGCAGTGCTGGCAGGTGGTAAAAACGGAAACAGTGTACTGGTAGATGAAACTCCGGCAGCTACGGCTGATCATACCCTGATCTGGAGCAAAGAAAACAAAACAGCCCAACAAACTGCTTTGCAGATGCAGGGCAGGGATGAATTAAAAATGGCATAAGCTATAACAACCCTATAACCCATTACCATGGAAAAGAAATTTCTCGATGTTATGGACCGCTTCTTCACTTTCATTCTACTGATATCGGGTGAGGAAGATTTTGAAACGGTTTCGATTGGACATATACTGTAAAACAGTGAGTGAATGAGTGAAGGAGTGGATGAGTGAATGAATGATAGAATGATAGAATGTTTTGAAGGGATTAAACTTTGTTTCCTTTCGCTGAGAGGCGGTTTCTGCAATAAAAAAGGGGAACCTCTGTAGAGATTCCCCGGGGTTGGTAAGTAGTCGAAGATTATAAAGCCCTTAGCGCCATAATTTTTTCCCAACGGTGCCGTATTCCTTCATTGGCCTGCGCCAGGAAGTCGACCGCTTTTTCAGGATCATTGTTTTTGATAGTAGCAAACCGGTTCTCGTGGTAGAGGAACTCATCCAGCGGAACGGAAGGATCTTTACTGTCCAATATAAATCTTTGTCCCTGTTCTTTCATCGGGTTGTAACGGAACAGTGGCCAGTAGCCGGTTTTTACGGCCAGCTCCTGCTGGTCTAATCCATGACACATATCGTAGCCGTGTGCAATACAGTGACTGTACGCAATGATGATAGACGGACCAGGATATGCTTCTGCTTCCAGAATGGTTTTCAGTGCATGTACATCATTGGCACCCATCGCAATCTCAGCTACATAAGCAGAACCGTGTGCAATGGCCTGCATGGCGAGGTCCTTTTTACCGGTTGTTTTTCCCTTGATAGAGAATTTGGCGCTGGCACCGATCGGAGAAGATTTTGATTTTTGTCCGCCGGTGTTAGAGTACACTTCTGTATCGAGCACCAGGATATTCACATTCTCACCGGTTGATAATACGTGATCC
>SCVK01000560.1 GCA_004297075.1 Chitinophagaceae bacterium | reverse complement strand
CGGAGATGCTGGACTTCAGGATGCGCTCCGTCATCAGTGATTCAAGCAGACCGGCGTCGCGCAGGCGCTTCACGTATTCGCCGAAAATGCTGTGCAAGGCCTTGTCCCGATTGATCTCGACACCGCGATGCGCGCACACGGTACGCAGGTACTTGATGACGAAGGTGTGCAGACGATCCAGTGCGGCTTCGGGTTGGTTCTTTTCAATCGCTTCGCGCACATGTTGCGCCACGGTCTCGAAATCGCGTTCGTCGGCAGTGGCGGTCAGGGAATCCAGTTCGGCCACCGGCGTGTCACGCAGCATGCGTTCACCGAGGTTCCAGCAATCCTTGGTCAAGTCCGTCAGTCCAGGCTCGTCGGGCAGGCAGTCTTCCGCCTGCCCATACAGGATGAGCGCCTGGATGACTTTGCCGACCAGGTGATTGCCTTCGACTGCCCAGAATCCGCGCAGCCGGTTAGCCTTGGAGGTTCCGCGTTCGCGGTAGACCGCAGCATCGATATCGCGGCGAGTGTGCTCTTCAAAGAACTCGCTGAAGGACCGGTCCGAGAAGTCAAGTACGTAGCCGCTACCCATTCGGAACAGTCGCTCCAGCTTGCGCCGTTCAATGGACGAAATGTCGGCCATGGTATGTCCGCTGTACATCGACGGTGTCTAGGATGACCGATCGCCCACTACTCATGGCGCATTCGTCTTCTCTTGAATCGCGCGGCATCGATGGAGGAGAGCGTCGAAGGATTCGACCTCATCAAGGAACAAGCCGTCTTCGACCATGTGCCGGTAGTCGTCTGCCAACTTCACCAATGCGCCATCGTCTGGAACCAGGCGAAGACCACCCGAGATGGCGGCGTGGTAGTCGATCAGCGTCCCATCCGGACCTTTCTCAGCGAAGAAGATGCTCTTGTGATCGGCCACCGCCTTCGCCAGTGCTTTGTCCGCGATTGCCGCGTCGGCGAAGCCGGCGGCATCAAGCCGCGTCACGTCGTGCCAATGGCGAGCGAACCTATCCCCTCCTCGAAAGGCGCCTTGCGCACAGAAAACGTGAATTGCGGTGGCTTTTTCCCAAAAG
>SCVK01000376.1 GCA_004297075.1 Chitinophagaceae bacterium | reverse complement strand
TAAAATGGGCGCTATCCGCTCTATACAGGCAACCCTTGTATCGGGGGCATTGATGATCCTGTTCCTTTTTGCGGGGCAGCCCTTTCTGAGCATTCTCGGACTGGATGTACGCTCTTTTGCGGTAGGAGGGTCTGTGGTGATCTTTTTACTCGGACTGGAAATGGTTTTAGGTCATGAGATCTTCAAAGGCGATACCAATGCACAATCCGGCACCGTGGTACCCATCGCTTTCCCGATTATTGCAGGAAGTGGTACGTTAACCACTATCATGTCGCTGAAAGCGAATTTTGAAGAAACCTATATTCTGTCGGGTATCCTGATCAACCTTGTGATTGTATATATCGTATTAAAATCACTGAAAGTGATTGAGCGGTTATTGGGGCCTGCGGGTTTATTGGCTGTCAGAAAATTTTTCGGGGTGATTCTGTTAGCGATTGCCGTTAAAATATTCAGCAGTAATATCGGGGCTTTTGGAAAATAGCTTTTGCTATCCTGCAACCAATCTGGGCGTTTCAATAGTATACAAAGAAGTGTCAAAACATGATCCGTTTTATCCGTATCCTATTCCAAAAGTTATATCAACACCTGGAACTATTGTTTTGGGTAACGGCCCTGCTAGTATTGTTCTTTTTACCTGTACAAAAAACTGAAAGTTCGCTTTGCCTTTTCAGCCTGCTGGGTGGGGGGCCATGCCCCGGTTGCGGCCTGGGGCATGCGATCTATTATGCTTTACACCTGCATCCCGTACAATCTTTTCAGCACCACCCTATAGGAATTTTCGCCGTATTGGTTATATTTATGCGGATCAGGCAACTCATCCACTTCAAAACTAACAACCATGAGACCCAACCTAATGAACATGATCGCTTCCATTGAGGGAGAGGAACTGGTGTACCTGCAGGCCCTGACCAAAGAACTTACGGAAGACCAACTCGTTAATTTTATTGCCGTATACAATGGCAAACGCCGTACCACCGATCAGATCCTGCTGGGCTGTGTACTTGGTTTTGTTTGTGTGGGGGGGATACAGCGTTTTATGGTAGGACAGAATGGAATGGGTCTTTTATATCTTTTTACCGGCGGACTCTGCCTCATTGGCACCATCGTAGACATTGTGAACCATAAAAAACTCACTTTCGAATACAATCGGAAAATGGCCAATGAAAGTATGGCTATGCTGTATTCGTACCAGTAAGCCGTAATTGATGCCAGCCATGACCCCCGAACTATTACAGGAGTTACACGAACCATTCTCCCTTACCCAAGGGCAGGTTGCTTTTTTTCAGCTGAACGGATTTATCAAACTGAAGCAGGTACTTTCACCTGCGCTGCTCCAATATATCAACGAAGTTATCACATCCGAAGTAGCCCGGCAACATACAGAACATATCGCTCTGGAAGCGCGGGACACCTATGGCAAAGCTTTTCTGCAGGTGATGAATCTCTGGACAAAATCTGCAGCAGTAAAAGAGATCGTATTCAGTAAGCGCCTTGCAAAAATTGCCGCCGACCTGATGCAGGTCTCAGGCGTTCGCATGTACCACGACCAGGCCCTGTTTAAAGAACCCGGAGGTGGCTTTACGCCCTGGCATGCAGATCAGTATTATTGGCCACTCAATACAGACAAGACCGTAACCGTTTGGATTCCCCTGCAGAAAATCGGGCTCGACATGGGTCCACTAGAGTTCAGCGCTAAGAGCCAGTGCCTGGAAGAGGGCCGCACCTTAAAGATTAGTGACGATAGTGAGGTGGTGATACAACAGAAACTAACCCTCAAGGATTTTGAGAAAATAGTGGAACCCTTTGACCTGGGAGAGATCAGCTATCACATGGGATGGGTATTTCACCGTGCCGGACCCAATACCACCGATCAGATGCGCAAAGTGATGACCATCATTTATATGGACAAAGAAATGACACTGATGGAACCCCAAAACGATAACCAGGTGGCTGATTGGGAAGCCTGGTGTCCGGGGGCTGAAATTGGGAAAGTGATCAACACGCCGTTAAATCCTGTATTATATTAAAAAACAAATCCCTCTTCTAACAAGAGGGATTGATCATCAGTGGCCTCGCCAGGAATCGAACCTGGATCAAGAGCTTCGGAAACTCGCATACTATCCATTGTACTACAAGGCCAATTTCTATTCCAAGGCTGCAAAAATAACAGAACCGGACTATTCCTGCTTCATTTTTAAAAATAATCGTTCTGTATCTTCTTTTTTACAGAGTTCCGTGCCATAATTCATGGTAGCAGCTGTTCCGGCAGCCACCCCGTATCGT
>SCVK01000375.1 GCA_004297075.1 Chitinophagaceae bacterium | reverse complement strand
TCTCTTTTTTTCTTCTTTCGATAGAAGAAGACACGAGTCCGAATAAACCGAGGCAGCAGATAAAAATCCCCAGTCCTGCAAAAATCACAGACAGGCGGCTGATCAGTTGTTCCGTATTGAATTTTTCATTAAACGCATCATCCACAAAACGGAATTCGAAAGGAAAAGCAGGGCTGTATTTTTTGTAAATAGTTTCTATGCTGGCCACTGCTTTGCGGGGATCCGCTTTTTCTGTTAGCCGTACATTGAGATAACGCGACCACTTGTTTTCATATTTGAACATCAGTGGGGCAGCTGATTCGTAGGGAGAGCCCATCACCATATTATCTAGAACGCCTACTATTTCCATATTTTTTCCGGCCCAGGTTACGGGTGCACCAATGGGATTGGTCAGGCCCATCAGTTTGATGGCTTCCTTGTTAAAGATCACACCCAGGCTATCGCCCAGCCTGAAATCACGACCTGCCACGATTCGGGCATTCAGTGTTTTGGTCAGATCCACATCGGTGAACATGAAACCAATGATCAGGTTATTGCTGGCCGGAGCATTCACGGCTTTTACGCCCGATGTAAATCCGAAAATATCGGTAGGCGGGGTAGAGGTACGGTTTACGGCTGCCACCATGCCGGTTTGCATCAGGTCGTTTTTGATTGCCTCAAAACTTTTATCGGTTGCTGGAGAACCATTAATCGTAATGAGATTATTGGGCGAATAACCCAGGTCGCGTTTTTTTACATATTGTAGTTGCTGGTAAATGATCATTGTGGCAGATACCAGTACGATGGATACGATGAACTGGGCCGTAACCAGAATTTTTCTCGGTAACAATACCCCGCGTGAGGGAAGAAAACTACCTTTCAATACTTTCACCGGTTGGAAACCCGACAAATAAAAAGCCGGGTAACTTCCTGCCAGCAAACCGGTAACTACCGTTATGCCTGCGAGTATCAACCATAAAACAGGTTCCTGATACGGTATACGGATGGGTTGGTTCAGCAATTGGCTGAATAGCGGTAATAACGCATATACGAGACCCATGGCCAGTATGGCTGCTGTAATGGATAGGAGTAATGATTCTGTTATGAATTGAATCAGCAATTGTGCTCTTCCAGACCCCAGTGTTTTGCGGATACCCACTTCTTTGGCTCTTTTTTCAGAACGGGCGGTAGATAGATTCATGAAATTAACACAGGCTATTGCAAGGATGATCAAAGCGATCCAGATGAATAAGGATACATACTGGATACGGCCACCGGTATTTTTACCATCTTTGAATTCTTCGTACAACCTCCATTTCTCCATAGGATGCAGGATCAGGCTACCTTTAGTAGTGGGGTTTTCGCCCTTGGTATTGGTCTTGATCAGTTGCAGCATTTTCTGCTCAAGCGAGGCTATATTGGTTCCCGCACGGGTAGTGATGAAAACCCTGTCGCCGCAGTTTACCCATTCCTGTTCTGCTGCCTGTACGCTTTTGGAAGAGGGATTAAAGGGGATCAATGCTTCAAACTGAATGGTAGATGATGCAGGTATATCTTTCACCACTGCTTTTACAATGGCATTTCTGTCATTGTTCACTTTTACCGTTTTACCAACAGCCGATGTGTTACCAAAAAATGCTTTGGCAGTACTTTCGGTAAAAACCAGTGCATCGGGATCCTGGATGGCAGAAGCGTCTCCTTCTACAAAATCGAAACTGAAAATGTTGAAAAAGTCGGTAGTGGTATTGAGCGTGTTTTTGGTTAAGATCTTATCACCAACCGTAAAAATAATACGGTTGGGAAAAGAAACCACAGCTGCATTTTCTACTTCCGGTAAACTGGCTTTGGCTGTTCTGGCCAACGGAAACATCATATCCGGCCCTGTATTGATCTCTCCGTTGAAATTCCGGTTCGACATTACATGGTAGGTAGAATGGTATTTTTTATACTGTTTGTCCCATGACTTCTCTGTATACACCCACAGCAGAATCAACATAGTGGCGGCCATACCAATGGTAAGCCCTGCCAGGTTAATAGCAGAAAATGATTTGTTCCGTAAAAGATTTCGCCAGGCGACGATCAAATGGTTCTTTAGCATTTGTTTCAATTAATTGATGAATGGATAATCAATTTCTCATGTGTATATCCGTTGTATCAATGTTTCTTATTCTGTACGCAAACTTTTAACAGGATTGGCACTGGCTGCTTTGATGGCGTGATAACTTACCGTAATCATCGCGATCAGAATACTGAGAAGGGCCGCAAAAGCGAAGATCCACCACTCAATATTTACCCGGTACGGATAGTTCTGTAACCAGTTATGCATAAACCACCAGGCTACTGGTGATGCCAGTACAAAAGAGATGATTACCAGTCCGATAAAATCTTTCGATAACAGCGTAGCAATACCGGTAACAGATGCACCCAATACTTTTCTTACCCCAATTTCTTTGATCCGGCTTTCGGCCATATAAGCGGCTAAACCAAATAAGCCCAGGCAGGAAATAAAGATGGTAAGACCTGCAAACAAACCTGCCAGGGTACCGGTACGTTGTTCGGATTTGAATTTGGCAGCGTAGTCATCATCAATAAACTTGTATTCGAACGGATAATTCGGGTTATATTTTTTAAAGATCAGCTCTGCTTTTTTCAGGTTATCGGCGGTAGCATTTTTATTATTCAGTTTAATATGGATCACGTTGAACCAGCCCTTGGCCCCTTCAATGATCATGGGCTTGGTAGGATGGTAAGGCGATTGCAGGATAAAATCCTTGACCACACCTACTACATGCCAGTCGCGACCATTGTCTTTTACGATCTGCCCGATAGGATCTTTGAAGCCCATGGCTTTCACGGAAGACTCGTTCAGGATCATAGCTGTTGAATCGGTCAGGTATTGCTTGAGGTTAAAATCACGGCCTTTCACAAATTGCAATCCAACGGTTGTACCGAGGTCTTCATCTGCGGCAAAGCGGTCAAAATCAGTTTTATCATCCGGGGCTTTTCCTACCCATTCAATACCCCAGGTATCGCTCCAGCCCTGTGTAATAGGGGCACTGGTTCTGGATACGGAAGTAGCCGCGCCGGAACTGAGCAGTTCATTTTTTGCCAGCGGATAATTTTTGGTGAGATCATCTGTGAGGAAATGGAATATGAGGTTTTTCTTGTCATATCCCAGATCCCTGTTACGGGCATGCTGGATCTGTTCTTTCACAATGGCTGTACAGATAATGAGGATGATGGCGAAAGTGAACTGTAATACCACCAGCACTTTCCGGGGCGTTACTACTTTGTCTGATTTCAGGAAAGTACCCTTTAATACTTTTACAGGTTTAAAGGCCGATAAATAGAAGGCTGGATAACTGCCCGCCAATACGCCGGTAAAGAGTACGAATCCGATAAAGATGAGCCAGAGATTGATATTGCCATAATCAATGGACAGTTTTTTATCGGTTAATACACCAAAAGCCGGTAAGCTGATCTGCACAATCAGCAGGGCAAATAAGCCTGCGATCAGCGAAATGAGGATGGATTCACCCAGGAACTGTCCGATCAGTGATCCTTTATTGGCACCCACTACTTTGCGGATTCCCACTTCTTTGGCCCTTTTTTCGCTACGGGCCGTACTCAGGTTCATGAAATTGATACAGGCAATCAGCAGGATAAAAGCCGCGATCACACCAAACATTTTCACAAAATCGATCAGGCCACCATCTTCTACACCATTGGTAAAGCTCGAGTACAATCTCCAGCGACTGATCGGGTATAGGAACATTTCATTGGTCAACTCCGAATTGTCATACTTGCGTTTGATCTTTTTCAGTTTCGGTGCAATAGATGCCAGCGTGGTATTCTTTTTCAGCAATACATAGTTGCGGGTGGAGTTATTGCCCCAGTTGGCATCATCCTCGCCCAGTTTGCGCAGGTAGGCCCAGGGCAGGAGATATTCAAATTTGAAACGGGTATTGTTGGGAAGGTCTTTTACAATACCGGTAACCGTAAAATTATCCTTACTATCAATACGCACCACTTTACCCATGGGATCTTCCTCCCCGAAAAAGCTTTTGGCCAGTTTCTCTGTCAGTACAATCGAATACATGTCTTTTAAAACAGTATTCGGATCACCCTTTACCAGCGGAAAACTGAACATGTTCAGGAAGTTGGAGTCAACAATATTACCACTCACAGTCAGCTTCTTTTCACCAATGGTGAACAGGAAATTACTGGGCCAGTTTACACGTGTAGCCATTTCTACTTCCGGAAAATCACGTTCCACGGTACGGGCAAAAATTTTGGGCGTGGTATTCCAGCACTGTAGTTTACCGCTGAAAGTATCTTTGTTCCAGGCTTCGTAAATGCGGTCTTTCTTTTCATGAAACTGGTCGTAACTCATTTCATGATTGATCCACAGCAGGATCAGTATGGCACTGGCCATACCTACAGAAAGTCCCAGAATATTGATAAAAGAGAACCCTTTATTCTTTAAAAGATTCCTCACAGCTATTTTCAGGTAATTGCTGAACATGGTAATGGTGGTGTTTAGGGTAGTAGGATATTCGGTAATAAGCCGGTTGCTTATACCAGTATATTCTCTGTTACAGTTTGTCCATCCAGCATACGGATGATACGGTGACTATACCTTGCATCATGCTCAGAGTGTGTTACCATGATAATGGTGGTACCCTGCTCATTCAGGTTGGTCAGCAATTCCATCACTTCATTACCGTTGGAGGAATCGAGGTTACCGGTAGGCTCATCCGCCAGTATCAGTTTGGGATTGTTTACCACGGCACGGGCCACGGCCACACGCTGCTGCTGACCACCGGATAACTGCTGCGGATAATGGTTACGGCGATGCATGATCTGTACTTTCTCGAGTACTTCATCCACTTTCTTTTTACGGTCGGCCGCTTTTACGCCGGTATAGATCAGGGGTAGTTCCACATTTTCAAAAACGGTCAGTTCATCAATCAGGTTAAAACTCTGGAATACAAAACCGATATTATGTTTACGCAGATCTGCACGCTGGCGCTCGTTGAATCTGGCGATCTCGGTTCCGTTAAAAATAAAACTACCATTATCCGGATCATCCAGTAAACCCAGGATATTCAATAGGGTAGACTTGCCGCAACCGGAAGGCCCCATCACAGCTACAAATTCTCCTGGTTTAATCTCCATCGACAGTTTATTCAGTGCAATGGTTTCTACCTCATCTGTACGGTAGATCTTTTCGAGGTCAGTGATTTTTATCATGGTTTGTTTTTTGTTATTAGAAGAGTTGTTTTATCTGAAAAGTTGTAATGCGGTGTAGTTTATTTGTTTACTGGTTTACTTGTTTATTTGTCCTGTTGATTTTTGGCTGACTTCACTAACCTGCCGATAAACCAATAAACCAATAAACCCAATCCTACTGCTTCTTCAAGACCAGTTCCTGCATATTGCCATAGTTCTCGTAACTGGAGGTTACTACTTTATCACCCGGTTTCAGTCCCTGTAATACTTCGTAGTAATCCGGATTCTGGCGTCCGAGCTGGATATCTACTTTATAGGCCATGGTTCCGTTCTCATTTACTTTAAAGATCCAGTTACCACCGGTTTGCTGGTAAAATCCGCCTTTGGGAACCAGGATGGCGGTGGTTTCATCACTCAAAGCCAGCAGGATCTGCAGGGTTTGTCCGCGGCGGATGCCCTGTGGTATATCGCCCACAAACTGCATATCCACCTGGAACCTTCCGTTGGTTACCTGTGTAAACACTTTGGTGATCTTCAATTTATAGGTTTTGTTGGCAAAAGTGAAATCGCCGGTAAGGCCGGTGAAAATGCGGGAGATATAATGTTCATCCACATCTACGCGCACTTTAAATCCACTCAGCACATCGATCTGTCCTAAACGCTCACCCTCTCTTTTGTTCTGGCCGATCTCGGCATCAAGGGAGGTTAACTGCCCGTCTATAGGTGCACGTACAATCAGATCGCCCACTTTTTTGCGCATTACAGTCAAAGCGTTCTGGGAACCCTCATACGACTGTTTGGCCTGTTCCAGTTGCTGTTTATTGGAGAGAGAATCCTGTTGCAGGATCTGGTTGGTCAGTTTTTTTTTGCGCAGCAGGTAGGTATAGTTATTTTCAGATGTTTTGAACTCCTGTAAACCAATGGCTTTCTGGTCGTACAGCGTTTTGTTCAGTTTATAGAGGCGTTCTGATTCTGTTAACTGACTTTCCACATCGGTCATCTGGTTCAGTTTGTTCACCGTATTCTGCTGAGCCGCGTTGCGCGAGATCTGCATCTGGGTAAGCAGGTTATATACAGAGGTTTCCTGGTTTACCAGGCTCAACTGCAGGTTGGTATTGGATAATTTGAGGATGGGCTGTCCTTTTTTCATGATGGCACCATCTTCCACATATTTTTCTTCTACACGGCCGCCTTCGGTGGCATCCAGGTAAATTGAAGTAACGGGCAATACGATCCCGTTTACAGGAATGGCATCTTTATAGGGCCCTTTGGTTACTTCACTGATGGTGATCCTTTCTGTATCTACGTTCAGTTTGGATTTACCGGAAGTGAAATAAATACTTCCTGCGATCAATCCAACAATCAATACCACCATGGCAATGGTGAGGATCTTTTTGGTATTCCATTTCTTTTTTTGAATGACTCTGTCCACAGCTGTTGTTTTTGGTTTGAAACTTATATGAGTTTGATTAAGCCTATTTCTGATGATTCCCGGCCGCTACAAGCCTGGCGGGTAGAATGTACGTGCATCAGTAATACAAGGCCAATGGTTCCTGCCACTAGCAGGAGGGCGATGAATCTGGACTGTTGCTGGGTATTCGGTTTCATAAAGGTTGATTTCTGGGAATAGTATAAGAAACGATTGTGCCAAAGAATAATACTATTGATAATCAATGAATTACTTTTTGCCAGCTGCTTAAACTGTACGCATACGGTACAGAAACTGTCCGGTTTTGATACAGTGCCCCACAGCCCCATTTCCTAACCGGTTCTTTTTCAGATTCTTAGCTAACTGGTATATTTATAGTAGTTGGTTTACCGGTTTATTGGTTTATTTGTTTTGGGTATCAATCCCTTAGCACATATCATTACCAATAAACCGGTAAATCAATGAACCAATAAACGAATAAACCAACCTGCATGAGTTTGAAGAAAGCCAGTATCCTGGTAATAGATGATGATACAGACGTATTAACCGCCGTTCGGTTGCTGTTGCGTACAGAAGTGAAGGAAGTGGTAACCGAAAAAAATCCGGAACAGCTCCCTTTTTTGCTGGGTAAAGACAGTTTTGACCTGGTTTTGCTGGATATGAATTTTAATGCCTCCATCAATACGGGTAATGAGGGCATTTACTGGTTGCAAAGGATCAAACAGATCAAACCGGAAGTGTCTGTGATCATGATCACTGCTTATGGCGATATTGATCTGGCCGTACGTTCGCTGAAAGAGGGGGCAGCCGATTTTGTGGTAAAACCCTGGCATAATGAGAAGTTATTATCCACTTTATCCAATGTGCTGAAGAACCGTGAGCAGCCTAAAAGCAGTAATAGTTCTCAAAAAATGGTGGCGGGTAAAGGCAATAATGCCATGATTGGAGAGAGTGAAGTAATGCAGGATATTTTTCACAAGATCGATAAGATTGCGCCAACAGATGCCAATATTTTGATATTGGGCGAGAATGGTACGGGCAAGGACCTCATCGCCACCGCTATTCACGAGCAATCTTTACGGGCCGATAAACCTTTTGTAAAAGTGGATGTGGGCGCACTAACCGAAAGTTTGTTTGAAAGTGAATTATTCGGCCATAAGAAAGGCGCATTTACCGATGCGCGCGAAGACAGGGTAGGGCGTTTTGAATCGGCCAACGGTGGCACGCTGTTTCTGGATGAGATCGGTAATATTTCCCTGCAGCAGCAGGCTAAACTGCTAACGGTTTTACAGAACCGGCAGGTTACCCGTTTGGGAACCAACCAGGCAGTGCCCATTGATATCCGCCTGATCTGCGCCACCAATATCCCTTTGAGTGAACTGGCCAATGAGAACCGTTTCAGGAAAGACCTGATCTACCGCATCAATACGGTAGAGATCACCGTACCGCCACTCAGGAAAAGGAAGGAAGATATTCTGTTGCTGGCCAAACATTTTGCCCGCATTTATGCCAATAAATACCTGAAACCGAATATCCAGTTTCATGCATCGGCCCTGGAAAAACTGCAGCAGTATCCTTTTCCCGGTAATGTGCGCGAGTTGCAATACACGATTGAGCGTGCAATTATTATGGCCGATAGTGCTACCATTGAAGCGCCTGACCTGCTGTTCTCGCCCATAGAGTCTTCTGTAACAGAATCGCAGGAAGATGAAGTAACAAAGCTGAGCACCATGGAAAAAAATACGATCATGAAAGTGATCGATAAACACAATGGCAATATCAGTAAAGCCGCCAAAGAACTTGGATTAACCAGAACCGCTTTATACAGAAGATTGAGCAAGTATGACATATAGAAAGATCCAATGGGATATCCTTACCCGTGTATTGTTACTGTTGGTAACCATTACCGCTGCTGCTTTGCTGCTGGTAAAGGGCTGGTATGTGTATGAATTACTGGTATTACCGGTGATCGTTTACCAGGTGCTCGATTTTTACCGCTACCATAAACAGGCCGCTTATGAAGTGGAGCAGTTTGTAGAATCTATTCAATACAGGGATTTCTCCCGGAATTTCAATGTATCGCAGGCACCGGAAGACCTGAAGCAGCTGCGTAAGGGATTTAATGAGATCAACACGGCATTTAAAGTGATCTCCAAAGAAAAAGAGACCCAATACCAATACCTGCAGAAAATTCTGGAACTGGTGGATACAGGTATCATTTCCTACGAACCCGAAACCGGCGAAGTAGTATGGATGAATGAATCGCTGAAGCGGATGTTGCTGCTGCCTTATCTGAAAACCATCCATTCGCTGCAAAGAAGAGATGAAGCTCTTTACCAGCAGGTAATAACCCTGAAACCGGGTAATAGCCATGTGGCCACGGTTCACCAGGAAAAAAATACGTTTAAGATCCTGTTATCGGCAACGGCTTTCCAGACCGAGGGTAAAAAATTTCACCTGGTGGCTTTCCAGAATATCAATGAGGCGCTGGATGAAACCGAATCGCAGGCCTGGAAAAAGCTGTTGAGTGTGATGACGCATGAGATCATGAATTCGGTGGCACCCATTTCTTCACTGGCAGATACCCTGAAGAACCGTTTACAGGAATCCGTTCAGTTCCTTGATAACAGCAATGGGGTAGTGGAAGACCTGGAAGTGGGCATCAATACCATTAAACGCCGTAGCGAAGGTTTGCTGAAATTTGCAGAAGTGTACCGGAACCTGAATAAGATCACCAATCCCACCCTCAAAAAAGTATTCGTCCGCGATCTATTTGAGAATATGCACAACCTGATGCAGCCCACATTGCATCAGAAAGGGATCGAGATGGAGATCATTCTCAAAGATCCTGAATTGACGATGGAGGTAGATGCCAACCTGATTGAACAGGTGCTGATTAACCTGATCGTAAACGCCATTGAAGCGGTGAAGGAAAGTGAACAACCCAGGATCATCCTCTCGGCGGTACTTTCTCCCAATAACAAACTGGCCGTGAAAGTAGCCGACAATGGGTACGGCATGAATGAAGAAGTGATGAACAATATTTTTATCCCCTTCTTCAGTACCAAAAAGAATGGAAGCGGTATCGGCTTGAGTTTGTGTAAACAGATCATGATGCTGCACAAGGGAAATATTCAGGTACAGTCTGTAGAAGGCAAGGGAACCGTTTTCACTTTGCAGTTCTGATAACAGGTCTTTTATCATCTGTTTACCGATTTACTCACTGCATTCGCCTTGTTTTCATCACAGGCAGTATTGTACATAAGCTGTTTGGTTATATTTATTCCTATTAAAGATTTCTTTCAACAAACTGCTTATGAAAAAGCTCTCTGTTGGTTTGCTGTTACTGGCGGCGGTAACCGTATTTACCTATTGCGGTTCTTCCAAACAGGCCAGTACTTCAGCCAAAACCAAACCTGTTATCCATTACCAGGCAAACATCATGGCAATCGTGCAGGCCAATTGTACACCCTGCCATTTTCCGGAAAAAGGAGGCAGAAAGAAACCGCTGGATACCTATGCAGCCGTTAGTTCGCAGATAGATGAAGTGATCAGACGCATACAACTCATGCCAGGTCAGAAAGGGTTTATGCCCGACCGTAAACCGAAATTAGCAGACAGTACCATTCTGTCGATCATGCAGTGGAAGGCTGACGGGTTGCTGGAAAAATAAACGCACTACCGCCCCCGGTTGTTACTGAACCCGCTGTTGAACTGCCTATCGGTTGCTTCAATGGCGGTTCTTTATTGTAGGGCATCAATGTTCATGGGTAAGGGCAGCCTGTATCTTTTCCTTTTTTTCGGGGGAGAGTGTTTCATGCATCGTAACCTGCTTGGCCATCCGGCCGATAAACCCGCTCTGTTGCTCAAATTTCCGGCACAAACTGCAGATCCCGAGATGGGCACGCAGTTGCCAGCTTTCCCACCAGGAAATACGGTTCTCCTCTTTTTTGGAGACCAGGTAAGTGGCTTTTTTACAACTGATCATGAAAAATCGCATCTCATTATTTTATATGTAACCAGTTTTTTTCCAGACAGGTACGTAACTGCAATTTGGCCCGGTGAATCAACACCCAGTAATTAGACGAAGTGATACCCAATACCTTACAGATCTCTGCCGCATCCATGTCTTCCAGGTATTTCATCGAAAACGCGGCTTCCTGCATTTCCTGTAGTTTTTTCCGGCACATCGTGAGTACGGAATAAAACTCCTTATTCTCCACCGTATTAGAAAGGTCAATGCCCCATTCGCCGGGTTGGTCCTGTTTTGTCCAGTGTTCGGCTTCATCAAAAAAATTGTCAGTAACACCTGTGGCCGACATGGGCTGCATAATATCCCTTGCTTTTTTCCGGTAATGATCGATGATCTTGTTCTTACAGATCGAGAAAAGCCAGCTTTTTTCAGCGGCTTCTCCTTTAAAGCTATCACGAGCTTTCCAGGCACTGATAAAGGTTTCCTGCACGAGATCCTCTGCTACCGCAGTATCGTTTACACGCGGCAATGTATAGTTATACAAGGCATCGGCATATAGTTGTACCCATTGATCAGGGTTAAGCTGGTTTTTCGGCATGAATCTGAATGAGGAATAAAAATAATGAAAAGGGAGGTTCCCTCGCCGGAAAATTGATAAACAGCAACGCACCGTGATTTATGTAATTCTTTAGGCTGATGGTGTAATGCATCCCCGGGGAAAAGAATACAACTTTATGCTTTCATTAATGACAGGGGAAAGCCTTACTAAACAGATAAACGTTTTTCTCTGTCAGAGTCGTTTTGGGAGTTTTTTCATACAGCAGTTAGTTTTGGACACCCCCTGTTTTTACAGGGGGTGTTTCGTGTGGGAGAAGCGCAGGTACTTCCGTACAGCAGAAATATTGGCTAAGTTTGCAGTTATGCAAGTTTTTACCACGCCCAGCCGCATCATTATTACCTGCCACAAATGGTTATCGCCCGCCTTACAGCAGGAAGTAACCGCCCTCGGATATACCATTGAACGGGCTTTTCAGACAGGGGTGGAGCTCAAAGGAACGGTGAATGATTGCATCCGCCTGAACCTGCAACTGCGTTGCGCCAGTCAGGTAATGTACTCACTCAAAGCCTTTACCTGCGATCATCCGGATACTTTGTACCAGAACCTGCAGGATCTTGCCTGGGAGGAGCTGATCAGACCAGATGGTTATTTCTCTGTTACGAGTAATGTGTTTCATCCTACCATACAAACTAACTTATTTGCCAACCTGCGGGTAAAAGACGCTGTGGTAGACAGGATGCGGAACAAAACCGGCAAACGTCCTTCTACGGGGTCAGAATTGTCGGGGGCCGTTGTATATCTATTCTGGAAACACGAAGAAGCGGAGATTTTCCTCGATACTTCCGGCGAAACCCTTGCCAAACATGGCTACCGCAAACTGCCGGGCAAAGCACCTATGCTGGAAGCACTGGCGGCGGCTACCATTTTATCTACCAAATGGGACAGGAAAACACCCTTTATCAATCCCATGTGCGGTTCAGGTACCCTCGCTATTGAAGCGGTATTGATAGCCACTAACCGCAGACCCGGCCTGTTGCGCAAGAATTATGCTTTTATGCATATTACAGGTTATGATGCCTCTGTATATGAAAAAGCGATGGAAGAACTGAAACAGCAGGTAACAGAGATGTCGGGTTTGGTTGTGATTGCTTCAGACCGGAGTGAGCTGGCGGTAAGTGTGGCTAAAACCAATGCTGTTGCGGCAGGCGTAGAGAAGCTGATCAGTTTTGAAGTCTGTGATTTTGAGAAAACAACCGTACCACCCGCAGCAGGTGGCGTAATCATGTTCAACCCTGAATATGGTGAACGTTTGGGAGATGAAATAGAGCTGAATGCCACTTACGCACGTATGGGTGATTTTCTGAAGAATGCCTGTAAAGGGTATACGGGTTATGTATTTACCGGCAACCTGGATCTCGCCAAAAAGATCCGTCTCAAACCATCGCGCAGGATCGAGTTTTTTAATGCTACCATCGACTGCCGTTTGCTCGAATATGAATTGTATGCCGGTACCAAAAGAGACGACAAGCAACCCAGCGGTACCATCGAAGTATAAGACCGTATTGGTGCAATAGTTGAATCTGATTCCATGATGTTGAATTTCGGGAGTCCGTATTCCGGAAATGACTATTTGTGGAAATTAAATACCGGATTGCCTTCCGGCCAAAGCATTTTAGTTTTATCATTGTAAGCAACTAACTGATTGTTTCATTGTTTATTTGCCAGCACATGAAAAAACTAATTTCTTTTACGCTAATGCTTCTGTTTGTATCCGGCTTGTTTGCGCAACCGTATACGCCTACCGCAGCCAATCTTGCTGCCAGAAAAAATTTCCAGGACATGAAATTCGGAATGTTCATCCATTGGGGCGCTTCCAGTGTACTGGGCAGTGGCGAGTGGGTGATGAATAACCGGAATATCCGCGTAAATGAATACAATACACTTCAGCGTGTGTTTAATCCGATCGATTTTGATGCCAAAGCCTGGGTGGCTACCGCCAAAAATGCGGGCATGCAGTATATCACGTTTATCACGCGCCACCATGATGGGTTCAGTAACTGGGATACCAAACTCTCGCCCTGGAAAATCACGAATACGCCTTACGGAAAAGACGCGCTGAAACAACTGGCAGAAGAATGCCATAAGCAGGGGATCAAACTATTTCTGTATTACTCGCTGTTAGACTGGTACCGAGACGATTACCAATACGAAACGGGCAAAACAGGAAAGGGTACGGGCAGAACCCAAAAGAGTAACTGGGCTTCGTACATCAGTTTTATGAAAGGACAGCTGACCGAATTGCTCACCCAGTATGGAGAAATAGCCGGGATCTGGTTTGACGGACATTGGGACCAGCTGGATAATGATCACGATAAAACGTTACAATCAAAAGTGAACTGGCACTATGATGAAATTTATACGCTGATTCACCAACTGCAGCCGCAATGCCTGATCAGTAATAACCACCACCTGGCGCCGATACCCGGAGAAGATTTTCAGGCATTTGAAAAAGACCTGCCCGGAAAAAATACCACTGGTTTTGGTGGTGCAGGTATTTCTTCCCTACCATTAGAGACCTGCGAAACCATGAATGATTCCTGGGGGTATAATATGACGGACCGGAAGTTTAAATCCGTACCCGCATTGATCCGTTATATGGTGAATGCGGCAGGACAGAATGCTAACTTTCTCCTGAATGTTGGCCCCAAACCCAACGGGCAGATCCAGTCTGAGTTTACAGATACCCTGGCCATGATGGGCAGATGGATGCAGCAGTATGGTAGTACCATTTACGGCTCACGCGGTAGTGTGATTCCTGAGCAGGATTGGGGAACGGTTACGATGAAAGGTAACAAACTATATGTGCATATCCTGCATCCTGCTAAACTGGGTGAGTATGTGTTTTTACCCGGTGTGAAAAACAAGATCAGCGCAGCAGCTACTTTTAACAACAATACCGGATTGAAATTTATTCAGCAGGCAGAAGGAGTATTTGTATACCTGACCGGCGTTACATTCGACAGCATTGATACGATTCTTGCATTAACCTTACAATAGTAGCTTACATGAAACTGATCCGATTTGGTGAGGCCGGTAAAGAGAAACCCGGTGTGCATATTGCCGGAAAGAATTACGATGTGTCTGGTTTTATCAAAGACTATGACGAATTCTTTTTCGCTCATGGCGGTGTACAGCATCTGGGCTGGATGTTGTCCCAGCACGAGGCCATGCTGCCTGAAATACCTGCCGGAGCCCGCATCGGTTGTCCGGTGGCCAATCCTTCCAAAATTGTCTGTATCGGACTGAATTATGCCAAACATGCAAAGGAAACCAATGCGCCCATTCCGAAAGAGCCGATCCTGTTTATGAAATCTACCACAGCCATTACCGGACCTTACGACCCGGTAATGATCCCGAAAAACTCTGTGAAAACGGACTGGGAAGTAGAACTCGCTTTTGTGATCGGCAAAAAAGCGAGTTATGTAGAAGCGTCGGAAGCGATGGACTATGTAGCCGGTTACTGTTTGCATAATGATGTGAGTGAAAGGGAATTTCAACTGGAACGCGGTGGTACCTGGGACAAAGGAAAGGGCTGCGATACCTTTGCTCCCCTGGGGCCATGGCTGGTAACCAAAGATGAAATAGCCAACCCGCATGCGCTGCGTTTATGGCTGAAAGTGAACGATCAAATGATGCAGGATGGCAATACCGATGACCTGATCTTTAACATCCCGCAACTGCTTTCCTATCTCAGCCAGTTCATGACCTTATTACCCGGCGATATTATTTCCACCGGTACACCTGCTGGTGTAGGGCTGGGGTTTAATCCGCCTGTATACCTCAAACCAGGCGATGTGGTGGAACTGGGCATTGATGGATTGGGAACGTCCCGCCAAAATGTAATCGCTTATGCCCGTCATTGATGCACACCAGCATTTCTGGTTATACCATCCGGACAAACATGGCTGGATCAATGAAGACATGGCTGCTATCAGACGAGATTTTTACCCGGCAGATCTGCAACCTATATTGCAGCAACAGCAGATAGAAGGTTGTATTGCTGTACAGGCAGACCAGACAGAAGCTGAAACAGATTGGTTGATTTCGTTGGCAGCAAACGCTGCTTTTATCAAAGGGGTAGTAGGTTGGGTTGATCTTCGTTCAGCTCATATCAGGGAACGTTTAGAACATTATCAGCAGTTTCCCATTGTAAAAGGGTTTCGGCATATTCTGCAGGGAGAAGATCCGGCTTTTATGCTGCAGCCGGATTTTCTGCGGGGTATCAAAGCATTGCAGGAGTTTGGACTTACCTATGATATACTTATCTATCCCAGGCATTTTTCTGCTGCTGTAGAGTTAGTGAAACAATTTCCGGAGCAGGCATTTGTGATCGATCACCTGGCTAAACCGGATATTAAAAACAGAGAACTGGCCGAATGGAAAAAAGGCATCGAAGCCCTGGCAGTGTTTCCCAATGTATACTGCAAAGTAAGTGGAATGGTAACTGAAGCCGACTGGCATCACTGGCAACCCTCAGATCTCTTTTCTTATCTTGATATCGTAACAAATGCTTTTGGGATGAATCGATTATTATACGGATCAGACTGGCCCGTATGTCTGGTAGCCGCTTCTTACGAAAGAATGATGGCACCGGTAAAAGAATATTATAGTAACTTTTCTGCTACCGAACAGGCTGCGCTATTTGGGCAGAATGCGGCGGCATTTTATCATGTTTAATCTGAACAGATGAACCTGCAATTACTGAACAAAGTGATCCTGGTAACCGGCGGTGCCCGTGGTATTGGCGAAGGCATTGTACGCGTATTGGCCAAAGAAGGAGCCATACCCGTGATCATCGGAAGAAATGAAAAAGATAACCAGCAACTGGTGAATGATATATTAGCGGGAGGTGGTCAGGCTGCACAGATCGTAGCCGAACTGGCCGATCCGGTAGCGGCAGAAAATGCGGTACGTGCTGCCATACTGCAGTTTGGCCGGATCGACGGACTGGTGAACAATGCGGGTGTAAATGATGGGGTAGGACTGGAGCACGGCAATTACGAACGCTTTATGGAAAGCCTGCATAAAAATGTGGTACACTATTATCTGGCGGCACATACCGCTTTGCCTGAACTGATCAAAACCAAGGGAGCGATCGTTAATATCACTTCCAAAACAGCCGAAACAGGGCAGGGCAATACCTCGGCCTATGCAGCTGCCAATGGCGGAAGAAATGCGCTTACCCGCGAGTGGGCCGTGGAGCTGCTCAAATACGGCATCCGTGTTAATGCAGTGGTAGTAGCCGAATGCTGGACACCTGCTTATGAAACCTGGATCAAAACACTGGCGGCACCGGAAGAAAAATTAGCTGAGATTCATGCCAAGATCCCGCTGGGAAACCGCATGACCACGGCCGAAGAGATCGCGAACATGGTGGCATTTCTGTTATCGCCTTGTTCCAGTCATACCACGGGTCAACTGATCCATGTGGATGGTGGCTATGTTCATCTCGACCGGGCTTTAGCCAACGCATGATCCCTCTGTGTAACTCCGGATCTCTGTCTCTCTGTGTTAAAAAAAACAACAATGTGAGGCCTGGAAATTCTATGATATGAAAACACTCATCTGCACCACACCCGGACAATTTACTTATGGGGATACATCCTTACCGGAGAGAAAACAAGGAGAAACCTTACTCCGCATCCGCCGGGTGGGTATTTGTGGTACAGACCTGCATGCGTACGAAGGCACACAGCCTTTTTTTCAATATCCCCGTATCCTGGGGCATGAGCTGGCAGCAGAAATTGCAGCAACAGATGAACCCGGTTTTACGGCAGGAGAATCTGTAACTATCATTCCCTATTTTCACTGCGGTAACTGTGTGGCTTGCAAGGCGGGTAAAACCAATTGCTGCACACAGCTTAAGGTTTGTGGGGTGCATGTAGATGGCGGCATGCGGGAATACCTGCTGGTACCTTCTTATTCGCTCGTGAAAAACCGGGGTTTGGGTTTGGATGAGCTGGCCCTGGTAGAACCGTTGGCCATTGGCGCACACGGCATACGCAGAGCCCAGGTAACGCCCGGAGAGTGGGTAGCGGTAATAGGGGCTGGCCCTATTGGTTTGGGTGTGATGGAGTTTGCCCGCATAACCGGTGCCAAAGTAATAGCGGTAGATGTACAGGAGAGCCGGCTACAGTTTTGTAAAGAGCGGTTGCAGATTCCTTTTACGATTAATGCGGCAAAAGAAAATGTATCCGCGCAACTGGCGCAGCTCACCAACGGCGATATGCCAACAGTGGTGATAGATGCCACAGGTAACCTGTCGGCCATCAATGAGTCGTTCCGGTATCTGGCGCATGGAGGCAGGTATGTATTGGTGGGTTTGCAGAAAGGCGAGATCCGCTTTTCTCACCCCGAGTTTCATCAACGCGAAGTTACTTTGATGAGCAGCCGCAATGCTACCCGCGAAGATTTTGACAGGGTGATCGACGCTTTACTGAATGGGCAGGTGCTGCCGCTTACCTATATCACACACCGCGTTTTATTCGAGGAAGTGCAGGAGGCATTCCCGGGTTGGCTGCTTCCGGCGAACAAGGTGATCAAAGCCATGGTAACCATTTGATTTTTTTGATGGCCGCTGACAGTTTTCCTGAAGCGTATATTTTTGAAGAAATGTTACAACGGTCTTACCTGGATATTCCGGTAATGTACAATGCTTGCCGGATCATGTCCCTGTAATGCAAACGTACCACTGGACAAACGCCTGAGCGGACGTTTTACATCATCTGGTTCTGTATACTCCACCACCGTTTTATCATTGATGCGGATCGTGATTTTCTTGCCTTCCACCCGGATATATTCCGTGTACCATTCATAATCCTTCACATACACTTCTCTTACATCGTTAATGCCGTAGAGGCTACCGGTGCGCCGCCAGTCGGTATGCGAGTTGTTCACCTGCACTTCATAACCTTTATCGGGCCAGCCCCGTTCCTGGAAAGCGGTGTGAATATAGATACCGGAATTGGCGCCGGGGTAGGTCATCACTTCTGCCTTAAATTCAAAATTGGTGAAATCATGGTTCAGGATCTCGCCATCATAAAACAGGTGGGCCGTTTTACCGTGTACGATGATCATGCCGCTGTCTACCGAAAAACTGGCCGCATTATTACCCACCCGCCAGTTGGCGAGCGATTTACCATCGAACAAAGCATACCATTGCTGGCCCCTGGATTCGCGGAGTTCTGCGCAGGAAAAAACGACCAGCAAGAGCAGACCTGTAGGGAAATATTTTCTCATGTGGTGATGTTTTCAGGAGTTGATCCCCTGAAGCTACCCAATTATTGTAAAATAACATAGCGGAATTCTTAGTTTGTCCATTCCCCCGCATTGGCTATTATTGCAACAGAAATTCAGTAACGATGAGTGAAATCAAAATCGTGGTAGTAGACTCGGGATCGGTCTACATAGAAAAATTGAATAAACGTTTATACCAGGAGGTAGAATGCGCTCACTATTATCACGAAGTGATTCAGTTACCCAATGGTAAACAACGCTCACTGCATCTGTTCCGCGAAATCCAGAATCCCAGTTTCCTGCCCATTCTGTTGCGCAGTTATGAAACACTGGAAGGTACCAGCATGTATTCAGGCAGGGTAGTGGCCATCAAAAAATATTTTGTACACGGCCCCGCCGGACCCGAAGGCAGACTGAAAATCCAGGCCGACAATAAACACCTCTACGATATCACTGCCGATGCCCTGGAACAGCTGGGTATGTAACCTTAGTCTTTTACCGTAGCAGCAAGCCGCTTGTGATAAGTGACATACGATACCACTAAAACAGCCAATACTCCTATGGGAAATAAAGTGAGTCCGCTAAAACCATCGGTGGCCCAATGAGAAATAAAAGCTGAGATAAACGTGAAAGTTAGTCCTGCATAGGCCCATTCTTTTAATCGTGGCGCAAAAAACGGCAGTAGCAGCACCAGGGTGCCGGAAACTTTGTATACGGTAAGCATTACCCGGAAATAATCCGGGTAACCCAGGTGGCGGATTCCGTCAATCGCCATTTGTGTATGTGAGGTAAGCGCCGGCATCAGGCCCTCAAACAAAAAGATCAGAATGGTGCTGACCCAGTAAGCAAGATTGGTTGATTTCATGGTAGGGTTAAGGTTTAGGTGAGTAATGGAGTACCACAATACCACAGGCAAAGGGGAATGTTTCCTGTAATACCCAATTGGTTTGCCCGTTAAAGATCCGCATGCCGTTACCGATGGCAGTAGGGTTCACAAACAGATAGAGGTCATCGATCAGCTGTTCTGCTATCAATGCCCCGGCCAGCGAAGCGCCACCGTAGGTAATGATATCTTTTTTGCCTTCGATATTTTTCAATTTACTGATCTCTTCTTTTAATGCTCCTTTGGCCAGTTGTGTATTGTTCCATGGATTATTGTCAATGGTTTTTGAGAATACAATTTTGGGTGTCTCTACCATCTTCCGGGCAAAAACATCATTGGTTTCGGGTTTTTCTAGGGCTGCTGTCCAGTGTGGAATAAAACCCGTGGCCAGGTTTTTCCCCATCACAATCGTATCTACGGGCTCCGTAAGCTGTTGTACAAATTCTTTAATGCCATCGTCCCAGTTCCATTGCATCCAGTCCATTTCGCCCTGAGGGCCCGCTACATATCCGTCGATGCTTACCTGCATCTGTAATTTCAATTTTCGCATTTGTCAGGAGATTGATGTTGTGTTTGATGAAAATGTAATACCCAATGATTCCCGAATTTATCAGTTAATCCGCCAAATAAGGCACCCCAGAAAGTATTTTCTATCGGGTGCGTAGCTTTGCCTCCCAGGGCCAGTCGTTCATAACTATTGCGGATCTCTGTTTCGCTGCTGCAGTTCAGGCAGAGCGATACTGCATTGCCGCGAACCAGTCCCTGCTCGCCTACCATGTCGGAACCCATTAATACCCAGCCGTCTTTTACCAGCGATGCGTGCAGGATGCAGGCTTTCATTTCAGCCGGCATTTTCTCCGACAGCGGACTCTCGCCAATGGTTTGCAAAGCCAGTTCACCGCCCAGTGCCTGCTGATAAAAACGCATGGCTTCCAGGCAGTTACCATTAAAACTGAGGTAGGAACGTATTTCTGTCATGGTGCTTTAGTTGGCCCTCATCTTTCTGTCAGAAGGCCTGTTGCAAAGCTGTTAATAGTTTCCCGTTTTGGCAAGGTGCAAAACAGACAATTAGAAGGGTTGATTACGACAGGGCTTTTGGCTACATTTATCCCATGAAAAAAGTGTCCATCCTGGTACCCGAAACGGCGATCATTGAAGCGGTGGCCGATCCCTGTTATATGTTCAAAGCAGTGAACCAGTTTTTACAGGCATCCGGTAAAGAACCATTGTTTCGGGTGGAACTGGTGGGCTTATCCCGCGAAGTAAAACTGGATAACAGCCTGTTTTCTGTACACACGGATAAACTGATCAGTGAAGTGGATCAGACCGATCTGATCTTTATACCTGCCATTAGTGGCGATATAACTACGGCCATTGATCTTAACAAAGAAATGATTCCCTGGCTGGTGGCGCAGCACAGGGCGGGGGCCGAATTAGCTTCTTTATGTATCGGTGCCTTTCTGCTGGCCGCTACCGGATTACTGGATGGAAAAAAATGCTCCACACACTGGAACGCGGCAAACGAATTCCGCAACATGTTTCCATTGGTAGAATTGGTGGATGGAAGTATTATTACCGAAGAGCAGGGAATCTATTCCAGCGGGGGGGCCAATTCCTACTGGCGTTTGTTATTGTACCTGGTAGAAAAATATACGGATCGTGATACGGCTATTCTTGCATCTAAGTTTTTTGCGGTGGATATTGACCGCGAAAGCCAGTCGGCATTTATGATGTTCCGCGGACAGAAAGACCATGCCGATACGGATATACTGCAGGCACAGCTTTTTATTGAAGATAATTTTCAGGAAAAAATTTCGGTGGATGAGCTGGCGAACCGTTACACCATGGGCAGGCGCAGTTTTGAACGCCGTTTTAAAAAAGCTACAAATAATACCGTGGTGGAATATATGCAGCGGATCAAGATCGAGGCGGCCAAACGGAGTTTTGAAAGCAGCCGGAAGAATATCAACGAAGTGATGTACGATGTAGGTTATACGGATACCAAGGCCTTCAGAACCGTGTTTAAAAAAATAACCGGATTAACGCCCATTGAATACCGCAACAAATACAACAAACAGCCATCATTGAATTAATACCGGAAGCAGAATTTAGCAGGAAGGATCTCTATGTGTAGTTCCTGTGCCGTGTACAGATCACCGTCTGCCTGTATATCCATGACCTTTTCGCATTGGATAGTGAACTGTTCTCCCTGCCGGTGTATCACAAAGGGCAGGTGCATATGTTTTCCTTTTTTGATGATGGGTAAATAACGCAGACGTTGCAACAAAGGTTGTTGGGTGCATAATACCAGATCCAGTTTGCCATCGGTGATGGAGGCAGTTGGCGCGATAAAAAAGCCGCCGCCGGCACGGGAGGAATTGACCACCATTACGAGCAAAAAACGATCATCCCAGTTTTCGGTACCGTTACTGATCCGGAACCGATGCTCGCGGAAAGTGAATATTTTTCCGATCACTGCCAGCAGATAACCAATATGTCCGCCCAGCAACCTGATGGCCCGCATAGAACGGATGATCTCTCCATCAAAACCCACCCCCAGGCAATTAATGAAAAGCGTTTGGTTGAATTTACCGGCATCTATGTAGCGGGGTTCTGCGTGTAACACCTGTTCCAGTTGTTCGGCAGCCGACAGATCGCCATATAATTTCCAGGCAAAGTCATTACCGGTTCCGCCCTTGAATAAAGCGAGGGGCAGTGTACAATCCGGGTAGCGGTTGATAAAATAATGAATGGTGCCATCGCCGCCGATCAGCCATATATCGGAGAAGCCATCAAAATGAGCGGGCCAGTTTTCTTTGAAATGCGTAGCTGGGATATTTCTTTGCGCCAGTTCCTTCAATAACCAGCTGGCCAGTTTGGCCCGCGCGCCATTACCGGCGAAAGGGTTCTCTAATATGGCAACAGCAGTAACAGGCAAAGGGCAATCACTTGTATGCAACAAGTTACTGAAAATAATATACTGTTTGGTGTTTGCCGGCCTTTGTGCTTTGATTTTAAATAATCTCACACTAAGGCAAAGGAACGGTAGGGAATACAAAACCTGCTGCTCAGATCTTATCTCTTTTTCTATCCTGTTCCGTATGTGTTTCTGTAACCGAATCGGATTCTCCCGGGTGGAGATTTTCTTTATCTTTTCTGTTCTGCCGGATCAGGAAGATGATCAATGCCAATACCACTATCGCGGTAAGCGAAATCACCAGTATTTGATTCTGTTCCATAGAA
>SCVK01000559.1 GCA_004297075.1 Chitinophagaceae bacterium | reverse complement strand
GATATTACCTATGCTTGCGGTACCACTTACCGTTACGCTGGCTAGTGTGCCAAGGCTCGTGATATTAGGCTGTGCCGCAGTAGTCAGTGTACCACCCAGTGTGGTACCGGTGATCGCACCGTTGACAGTCAGACTTGTTAAACCTGTGATAGTAGTTGTACTGATAGATCCTGCTGTAACATTACCTGATACGGTTAAGGCTGTTAAGTTACCAAGACTGGTGATACTGTTTAAAGTACCATTTGACAGTGTACCGCTGAACGTACCACCAGTGATCGTGCCAGGTACGATTAAGTTACCAAGTGTAGCAGTGGTTGCGCTGATATTACCCGCATCTACTGTGCCACTTACCGTTACACTCGCCAGTGTGCCAAGGCTAGTAATATTAGGTTGTGCCGCAGTAGTCAGTGTGCCACCCAGTGTGGTACCGGTGATCGCACCACTTACACTTAAAGATGTTAAACCAGTCAGGTTAGCGATCGTAGCAGTAGTTGTACTGATAGAACCAGCTGTGATATTACCTGATACGGTTAAGGCTGATAAGTTACCAAGACTTGTGATACTATTTAAAGTACCTGTACTTAAAGTGCCACTGAACGTGCCACCAGTGATCGTGCCAGGTACTGTTAAGTTACCAAACGTAGCAGTGGTTGCGCTGATATTACCCGCATCTACTGTACCACTTACGGTCAAGCTTCCCAGTGTGCCAAGGCTCGTGATATTAGGTTGTGCTGCAGTGGTCAGTGTACCACCCAGTGTAGTACCGGTGATCGCACCGTTGACAGTCAGACTTGTTAAACCTGTGATAGTAGTTGTACTGATAGATCCTGCTGTAACATTACCTGTTACAGTTAAGGCTGTTAAGTTACCAAGACTGGTGATACTGTTTAAAGTACCAGTACTTAAAGTGCCACTGAACGTGCCTCCTGTGATCGTGCCAGGTACTGTTAAGTTACCAAACGTAGCAGTGGTTGCGCTGATATTACCCGCATCTACTGTGCCACTTACCGTTACACTGGCCAGTGTGCCAAGACTCGTGATATTAGGTTGTGCCGCAGTAGTCAGTGTGCCACCCAGTGTAGTACCGGTGATCGCACCGTTGACACTTAAAGATGTTAAACCAGTCAGATTGGCGATCGTAGCAGTAGTTGTACTGATAGAACCTGCTGTAACATTACCTGATACGGTTAAGGCTGTTAAGTTACCAAGACTGGTGATGCTATTTAAAGTTCCTGTACTCAAAGTGCCACTGAACGTGCCACCTGTAATCGTGCCAGGTACGGTTAAGTTACCAAACGTAGCAGTGGTTGCGCTGATATTACCCGCATCTACTGTACCACTTACGGTCAAGCTTCCCAGTGTGCCAAGGCTCGTGATATTAGGTTGT
>SCVK01000421.1 GCA_004297075.1 Chitinophagaceae bacterium | reverse complement strand
TTTTCGATCTGCAGTTTTTTCTGTTCGTCTTTGCAGCAGCCTTTATGACCGGATTTTTCCATCCCGCAGTTACCGCATTTGGCCACCTGTTTTTGTGCCATATCCCAATTCATCAGCTTGCCCATGCAATAATGCATATTGATGGTAGCACCGCTGGTGGCGGTGAGGTAGCTGATGGCTAATATGGTAACCAGGAATTTTTTCATTGGTTCTGCTATACAAAAGTAGGTTTTTTCAGGACTTGTCAAACAATGCTCCTGTTAATTTCCAGAAGCATACCAGCGCTCATTGCGATCATCAGGGCATCCTCAATAATAGTAACGGTACTCATAGAAAGCTTAAAAACTGCACCCAGGCAGGCACATTGTATTTTTTGCTTATTTAGCACGCTTTGCAACACCCCAATAATGCTAATACCCATAACGATAAGTGTAACTATCCCGGTTGCAACGGGTTGGAATCCGGTCAAGTAAGCTAGTCCCAGTGCAAGTTCAATAAAAGCGTAGATATAACCCCAACTGCGCCATTTTTTGGCAATGATATCGTAAGTGCTGTAACTGTCTGCAAAACCGCGCAGATCCAGCAATTTGAAAAACGAGAAGACAAGGAAGAAGCCAGCCATAAAATGCATCATCCACGTTTGCAAATCAAATATACCTTTTGACCATTCTAACAAAAGTGTGATCAGCGTGATATAAATACCAATCAATAGGATAGGTTTATAAGTCTGGAGCCATGAAATATTTTCATCACCCGATGTGGTGTGATCTAGGTTGCTTCCTTCTTCTGTGATAGTATAGTTACCGGCTGTATGCAGCGCTATTTGAAGAGTTTCCAGAGGAATGTGTTTCTTCATGGTAATAGTTGCCTGTGGCGATGTGAGTTGTACTGTTGCTTCCTCAACATCACCTAATTTAAGTATTTCACTTTTTGCCTTGGTAACACAGCCGTTGCAGGTCATTCCACTTATTTTATAAGTATGTGTCATTTTTTTATTTTGACACAAAGTTATTTGTCGAATGAAAGGCGCTTGTTATACAATAATGGATAAGAATTATATAATTCCCGGTTTACCTATTTCATCCAGTGATCTCCTACCTCTTACACCCATTTGCTTAAACTGTGTTGGCGTAAAGCCAGTGATCTTTTTAAATTGAGCAGAAAGATGGGCAGTGCTACTATAGCCTAACTGAAATGCAATTTGCGAAAGCGAGAATTCATCGTATAGAATCAGCTCCTTTACTTTTTCAATTCGTTGACTGATGACATACTGCTCAATGGTAATGCCTTCCACTTCAGAGAAAAGATTGCTGATAAATGAATAATCATGATGCAAATGCTGCGATAACAAATCGCTTAATCTCTTTTTTGATTGCTCACTACTATGATGTACAGTGTTTATAATAAACGTTTTGGTCTGTTCGATCAGCCTGCTCTTTTTATCGTCGATCAATTCAAACCCTACCATTTTTAAAGCTGCCGATAACTCATCCGTTTTTTTACCGGTCAATGATTTCTCTTCAATTGCCACTTCACCCAAAGCGATAGCTATGGGATGAAGACCAAGCTTTTCCAATTCTGTTTTAACCACCATCTTGCAGCGATGGCAAACCATATTTTTGATGTATAATAACATTATATAACTTTTTTCATACCGTATTTTGAAGTTCAAGATAAGATTCAAAATGAGTATTCCTGCTCTAATATCAAAAACTTATCCGGTGTGAATTTAGGTCTCAGGATAATTTTGAATGGTGTATAATTTTCACCAAAATGCTCAATGCAATAGTCTTCAGCAATTGTTACAGGTACATCTGTATGCAGATAACATTTACCATTTTCTTCGTAAAGCCGATACTGCGTCAAAGGGCTACCATTGATGATTAACGTGGTTTCGTTGAACTGCCAGTTGATACCATTGCCAACATTAAACTTTGCA
>SCVK01000038.1 GCA_004297075.1 Chitinophagaceae bacterium | reverse complement strand
TCAATGCCTTACAGGCGCAGCAACCCAAACCGGAATGGGTAACCATTAAATCGGCCAACCTGCGTTGCTGGGAGTGTAAAGAAAAGCTGGACAAATACCTGTTGATGGAGAACAAGGCCAATATGGAAAGCGGTATGATGACCTGGAAGATCAACCTGCTGCAGGGAGAGATCAAAGTACAGTTTCTGCCCGACCGTACCAGTGCTCCTGCCATTAAAGCGGCCCTGAACAATGCCGGTTTTGATGCCGATGCCGATAAAGCCGAACCGGAAGCCTACAAATTATTGCCCCCCATCTGCAAACGCGCCGAAGACGGCGGCGGGCCCCAGCCGAGGAAACCCTGTCATGTGCAGCCGTACAATTGAATATCGAATATCGAACAAAGAATATCGAACGCCGAAATAGACTCATTTCGGCGTTTTTTTGCATGATCATGATTGATATACTTCGGGATTCGACATTTCCCGCCAAAGCGGGATTCGATATTCGATATTCAAAAGAGCTTCAATTGATGCCTTGCCTCATAATTAAACGGTACATTGGTATAGAACCCTGCTTTACCCACCCGGGTGGTTCCTTTTACATTGATCAGCACTTCCTGGCTGAACAGCATATTGAGGCTGTTTTTGAGCACCGTTTTCATATCTATGGCAATACGGGAGGGTAGGTTAAATTCAGCCCGCCGGGGTATATGCATCAGGGTATCGAGCTGGTATCTGCCGAGATAGCTGTTATCCACATACACATCGCAGTCCACTTTTTTCAGATCCACCCCAAACCCGTTGGGGTTGTAATACACCAGATCCATCGACAGAAGGGTCTTGTCAAACCCCATATTTTCGATCTTCACATTTTTGATATCCCGGTAATCAAAGCCCTGGGGCTTTTGGCAGCCTGCCAGTAGAAGGGCAAATAAGGCGAATAGGAGTGCTCGTTTCAACAGCTAAGTATTTACCTGCAAAATAGGAGAGACTCACCGATTTTCAAGATTTACTCTTTTTAATTAACTTACATTTGACGCTAAATATATTAGTGTTTTCGATAAAAACCGGTTCTTTTTTCAGTGCTAAAAATAATAGCTTAATTAAATAGTTTGTAATATATTAATAATCAAGTGATTAATTACTATTATTTAAACTAAAAATGCGACTAAAAATTGGCGAATATTAGGGATTTTACAGATTCGGAACAATGATTAAACAGAATAATAAAATATCACCATTAATAATTGATAGCCAATACTTTGGAACAATTAACTATTATAAAATTTTAAATAACTTTTCAAATATAGAAATTGAACAATATGAATCTTACCAGAAAATGAGTTTTCGCAACCGTTGTATGGTGGCGGGCAGCAATGGGGTGGTGGGTTTGTCCGTTCCGTTGGAAAAAGGCAGGGGCCAGCGGGAGCTGATGAAGGATGTCAGGATCAGTTATTCAGACAAATGGCAGGTGCAGCATTGGCGTACCATCGAGTCCTGTTACAGCCGGGCACCCTTCTTTGAATTTTACCGGGATGGGGTCTGGCAACTCCTCCGGCAGAAAGAAACTTACCTGCTGGACCTGAACATGGCCACGCTAAACTGGCTCAAAAAAGTACTGAAAATCCCGGGAGATATTTCACTGACCCGGCAGTACCTGAAAACGTATCCGGAGGGGGTAGCGGACAGGCGGAGCACCATCCTCCCCAAAAATTACCAACAAGCAGAAACCTGCCCCCGGTATACCCAGGTGTTCGAAGACAGAATCGGGTTTCAGCCCAACCTTTCTATATTGGATCTGCTGTTCTGCTGCGGGCCTGAAACCAGCTCTTTGTTGCAGACAACATTTTAACGTTTTAATGAGTCTTTAAACCGGCTGATAGCCTGATATGCCTTAATTTTAAACATGGCGTTTCTACCAAACAGAAATGCTGCGAAATATTGACCGCCCCCTGATGAAGAAGTATCGATTTCTGCTGTTTTTTATCTGCACCCTTGGTCATTTGATGGTAAATGGACAGGACTTCTCGAATAAAGGCAAGGAATTCTGGATCGCCTATCCCGCACATATTGATGGAACAACATCAGTGATGGGATTGTATATCACCAGTTCTGTAAACACATCAGGCACAGTTCAACTGGGAAGCGCTGCGCCCATGGCGTTTTCAGTTCAGGCAAATGTTGTAACCCGTATATTTCTTAATGCCACGGGTTCTGGGACCATTACGGGAACAACCCCTATGTATTTTGGGTTGAATACGGATGTATACCTGAATATGGCAGATGGAATTAAAACAAATGCTGCTATCAAGATCACAGCCCAGGATCCGGTTGTTGTGTATTCGCATATCATACGTTCGGCCAGAAGCGGGGCTACATTAGCCATTCCAACAACGGTGCTGGGTAACGATTATATTGTTCCGGGTATGAATTCCAATTCTACAGCCGGTCCCACCAGTAACGGTACCAGAGGGGGAACAGGTGAGTTGGTTGTAGTGGCAACACAAGATAATACGACTGTTGAAATTACCCCTACCGCAGCGGGCAGGGGCGGAAAACCGGCTGGTACAAAATTCTCGGTAGTACTGGCCAATGCCGGTGATTGTTACCAGTTTCAGACAAATGATTTCGGCGATCTCTCCGGTACCAAAGTCAGTTCAAAATCTTCCGGAACAGCAGGCTGTAAACCCATAGCCGTTTTTTCAGCCAGTACCTGGAGCTCTTTTGATTGTGCAGGGGCCAGTGGGGGTGATAATCTTTATCAACAGTTATTTCCCACCCGTTCCTGGGGAAAAACTTTTGTTACGGCGCCTTTTATCGACAGACCGGAAGACATTTTCAGAATTCTTGTACAAAATAGCACCACTACCGTTCAGGTGCAGGAAAATGGCGTTACCACAACATTGGGCGCTTCTGCGTTTAACAGTACAGGTAACTTTTATACCTACAGAACCAGTAAACCTATTGTCATTACAGGCAGCGACCCCATTTCAGTAGTGCAATACATCTCTTCTCAAACCTGTAAAACAGGTTGCACTACCGGAACCAATGCACCAAAGTCCTGTTATTCCGATCCCGAAATGGTTTTGCTGAATCCGGTAGAGCAAACGCTGAGAGACATTACTTTCTTTTCTGCCCATTCGGCTTATGTTCCACAGGGGCAAACACAGATAGCCTTACATTATGTAAATATCATTGTCAGCAGAAATTTTAAAAACACACTTAAAATCGATAATGCAGCTCCCACGGGAACATTTGTAGATATACCGGGAAGCAATTATTCTTACCTGCAGGAAGACTTAACCGTAAGTTCTGCTGTAAATCCTGTACATAGGGTAACGGCAGATACTAATTTTGCAGCCATTGTGTATGGTTATGGCAATGTTGAATCCTACGGTTATAATGGAGGAACCAATGTTCGTGATTTTACCCCCTCTGCTACCTTTCAGAACCCTTACAGCCGCATTGATTCTGCCGTTACCTGTGTAAATACGCCATTGCAGTTATCCGTTCCTTTGGCTTTTGTTCCGGCCAGTATCAAATGGGATTTTTCGGCGGCGCCCAATATCTCGCCGGCTGCCGGTATCGGTCCGCTTACTTCTTTTACTGCTGATAGCACCAGATCCCTGAACGGGCAAACGCTTACGTATTACAGTCCCGGAAAAACCTTCACTTTCACCAGTGCCAATACCGCTGCTATTCGTGATACAATTAAACTATATACCACTTCCTCCACTCCTGATGGCTGTGGAAGTACCGACCAGGTATTTACCCTGCCCGTAACGGTAAAGGAACTTCCCGTGGCTAAGTTTTCAGTAGCTGCAGGCGGCTGTGCCAATGATCCCGTTACGTTCACTGATCAGAGCAATACTTCACAGGGGGCCATCAAACGCTGGTTCTGGGATTTTGGTGATGGTACCAATGCAGACCTTACCACGGCAACCTTATCTCCCAAAATATATAACAGTCCGGCCAGTTATACCATCAAACTCAAAGTAGCTTCCGATATCGGTTGTTTGTCTACGGAATACAGCCAAACAATACAACAAACAGCCAAACCGGTGGCAGGGTTTACGGCTACTTCACTGAAGTGTGTAAACCGGGATATCACTTTTACAGATGCTTCTACCACAACTGTGGGTACCCTGGCCAAATGGATATGGAACCTGGATAATGGAGCCAGTATTATCACCAACACCACCAATGCACCGGTAACCGCCCAATATAGCACTGATGGCACCAAAGCCGTGAGTCTGAAAGTGGCCACTGCCACGGGTTGTGAGAGTGATCCGTATGCACCTGCTTTTGCCATCAATCCAAGCCCGCAACCCGGGTTTATTTTACCGGAAGTGTGTTTGAGCGATGCATTTGCCTTGTTTACGGATACCAGTAAAATCAGCGATGGTTCCCAGGCGCAATTCAAATACCTGTGGAATTTTAACGCAGGTTCACCCGCCGTTAGTCCCGGACCTTCGGCTAGCTCCAGTACTTTACAAAACCCGCAGATCAAATACGCCAAGTCGGATAATTATAAAGTGTCTCTCACCGTTACATCCAAAGAGGGTTGTGTAGCCAGCCTGGTGCAGGACTTCACCGTCAACGGAAGTATCCCCAAAGCCGCTTTCGAATTTGCCAATGCGGCTCCGTTTTGTGGGGTAAAACCGGTGAGGCTGAAAAATAATTCAACCGTGGATTTTGGATTTGTAACCAAACTGGAGATCTACTGGGACTATAGCAACAATCCTACCGTAAAAGAAACGGATGAAAATCCTGCACCGGGAAAGATTTATCCGCATGCGTATGCCGACCCGGGTTCTCCTAAAACCTATACCATCAGGATGGTAGCTTATTCGGGTGGATCTGCCTGTTCTGATATTACGTCACAAACGATAACGGTATATCCACAACCCAAAGCAGCTTTCACCGTATCTGCCAGCCAGCTTTGTTACGGTGATATCATCAACTTTACCGATAAAAGCTACAGTGGATCCAGTGCTGTTGCCAACTGGGTATGGAACCTGGCGGGCGGCGATATATCCAACCAGCAGAATCCGAATAAACAGTTCAATGATTCGGGGCTGTTTACGGTAAGCCTTTACTTCCTGAATGCCGATGGTTGTATCAGCGATACGGCTACCCAGTCGCTCACCGTTTATCCCAACCCCAAACTGGTATTGCCGCATAAGATCACGGTATTGATAGGAGGGCAGGTTACACTGACTCCTACCTATGTATATGGCAATGAACTGGCCTATCTCTGGACACCCTCCACCTATCTCAGCAGTGATACGGCCGCAACCCCCAAAGCCATTCCGGAAGAGGATATCACCTACCGATTAAAACTGACCGCAAAAGGCGGATGTTCGGTTACGGATACTATTTTTATACGGGTATTAAAAGGCCCGGAAGTGCCCAATGCTTTTTCGCCCAATGGCGATGGTATCAATGATACCTGGCGGATCAAGTACCTGGATGGGTATCCTGGTGCTACCATTGATGTATATAATCGCTACGGACAGATAGTTTTTCGATCTTTGGGATATGATGTGGAGTGGAATGG
>SCVK01000374.1 GCA_004297075.1 Chitinophagaceae bacterium | reverse complement strand
GGCTTACAAAACAAAGAAATACATTGAGGGCGTACGTTCATTGAAACCCGGACTTACCATGATGATCATGCACTGTACCGCCACTTCGGAAGTTTTTCCGCATATATCCGATTCAGGTCCTGTGCGCAAGGGAGATATGCTGGCTATGATGGATCCCGCTTTGAAAAAAGCGATCCAGGATGAAAAGATCATCATCACCACCTGGCGCGAAATGATGGAACGCAGAAAACAAATCAAATAAATCATCAACCGATTAAACATACAAAATGAAAAAAATATATTCTGTCATTTGTCTGCTCTCGTTTTCCCTGCTGTTTATCTCTTTTACAACAGTGGAAAAAACTCCTCGTATCCTGGTGTATGCCAAAACAAAGGGGTTTCATCATGCGTCCATTCCTGCAGGGCTGGCGGCCATCCAGCAACTGGGAGCCGAGAATGGGTTTGCAGTAGATACGACCACCGATTCCAGTTATTTCGTTCCCAAAACACTGAAAAAATATGCTGCAGTTGTGTTTATGAGTACAACAGGTAATATCCTCAATGCAGAACAACAGACTGCTTTTGAAAAGTACATTCAATCTGGCCGTGGTTTTGTAGGGGTGCATGCCGCAACCGATACGGAATATGACTGGCCCTGGTATAACCAACTGGTAGGTGCTTATTTCAAAAGTCATCCCAAACAGCAGGAAGCCGTGTTGCATATTGTAGATGATACCCATATTTCCACCAAACATCTCCCTAAAACATGGAAGCGTTTTGATGAGTGGTATAATTTCAAAAGCATACAGCCCAACCTGAACATACTCATCACCATTGATGAAAAAAGTTATACGGGTGGAGCCAATGGCGATCCGCATCCCATGGCATGGTACCATACATTTGATGGTGGCCGTGCTTTTTACACTGAGTTTGGCCATACAGATGAATCGTTCAAAGATCCCATGTTCCTGCAACACCTGCTGGGCGGTATCCGCTACGCGATGAATAAATAATACAATAAAACAATGTCTCAGCAGAAACCAATAACGATGAAAATGATCCGGAAAATAGGCAACACGCTATCTGTTGCTTTGTTTATAGTAATACTTGCGGGATGCAATACTCCTTCTTCAAAAACGGAAATAACGGCGTCAGATACCGCCACCAACTGGGCCATGCTCTCTTTCGAAAAAGCAGATAGTGCCAATCCTGTATTAACACCCGGCACCAGCCAGTTCCTGGACCCCATCTGGAAAAAGAAAGTGGCCTGGGAAGAAAAAGATGTGTTCAATCCCGCTATCGTAGTAAAAGATGGCAAAGTGTTCATGTTATACCGTGCGCAGGATAAGATCGGTTTGCCGGGAGGTACTTCCCGCATCGGACTGGCCAGCAGCACCGATGGATTACATTTTACCCGTTATGCGGAACCCGTATTTTTTCCGGATAATGATGCTTTCAAAAAATATGAATGGCAGGGTGGTTGCGAAGATCCGCGTATCGTGGAAGATGAGCAGGGTGTATATTATATGACCTACACTGCCTTTGATGGTAAAGTGGCCCGCTTACTGGTAGCTACTTCCAAAGATCTGCTGCACTGGACCAAATACGGCTCTGTATTTGCCGATGCCATGAATGGTAAATACCTGGATCAATGGTCTAAATCAGGTAGCATCGTTTCGCGATACGAAAATGGAAAAATCATCGCTACCAAAATCAATGGTAAATACTGGATGTACTGGGGCGACCAGTATATCTGGGCCGCTACTTCGGATGACCTGATCAAATGGACACCGGTAGAAATGCAGGCAGGCGAAAAAGCGCCCATTCCTTTACGGGGAGAGGCATTAAAAATGCCCGATCTCAAAATAGTCGTAACCACCCGCGCTAAAAAGTTTGATAGTGATCTGGTGGAGTCCGGTCCGCCTGCGATGATAACAGACAAAGGCATTTTATTGATCTATAACAGTCGTAATATTCCCGCAATCGGCGATACCAGCCTGGCGGAAGGTACCTATGCCGTTGGACAGGTACTGATCGATAAAAATGACCCCACCAAAGTGATCAAACGCCTGGATAATTATTTTATGAAACCAGATAAGCCATACGAGCTCACCGGACAGGTAAACCGGGTTTGTTTTGTAGAAGGTCTGGCGCAGTTTCAGAACAAGTGGTTCCTGTATTATGGAACTGCGGATTCAAAGATCGCAGTAGCAGTTAAGAGTAATTAGCAATTAGTAATTAATAATTAGTATTTGGTTACTGCTGACCTGGTGTTCTATCATCTTAGTTTAAATGATAGAACTAAAATCATCGATCACCCAGCGGTATTACACTGATCTTTGGAAGAAAGCTACGTCAGTTTTTATGGTGAAAAACAAACAGTTTTAGATGAAGACCACCTATTAATTGCTAATTACTAATTAATCTTCTCCAGCGCTTGCCGGATATCTGCTAAAATATCATCCCTGTGTTCTAACCCTACACTGATGCGGATCAGGCCCGGGGTGATGTTGACGGATTGCCTTTCTGCCTCAGATAATTTAGCGTGCGTGGTACTGGCCGGGTGTGAAGCAATACTCCTGGTATCTCCGAGATTAGCAGTGAGGGATAACATTTGCAGGTTATCCAGGAATTTGCGACCGGCTTCGAGTCCGCCTTTTAATTCAAAACAAACGATACCGCCACCATTCTGCATCTGTTTTTTCGCAATAACATGATGCGGGTGACTGGCCAGGAACGGATACCGCAAAGAAGCGATCTGCGGATGGTTCTCCAGCGATTGGGCAATAAATAAGGCATTGGAAGCATGCCGCTCCATCCGCACATCCAGTGTTTCGAGGCTCTTGCTTAATACCCAGGCATTAAAGGGCGATAAAGCCGGGCCGGTACTTCTGCAGAACAAATAAATTTCTTTGATCAGGTCTTTGCGGCCCACTACCACACCACCTAATACACGTCCCTGGCCATCTAACCATTTGGTGGCAGAATGTACCACCAGGTCGGCACCGAATTGGATGGGTTGCTGGTTGACCGGTGTGGCAAAACAGTTGTCTACGTTTAAGATGATCTTATGTTTTCTGGCGATCCTGTCGATCATTTCGAGGTCAAGGATATCAAGGCCGGGATTGGTGGGTGTTTCGAGGTAGATCATTTTGGTGTTGGGACGGATGGCCGCTTCCCAATCAGCTTCCGTTGCATTGGCACCCACATACGAAGATTCGATTCCGAATTTAGGCAGGTATTTGGCGATTACCGTGTGGGTACTTCCGAAAATAGCATTGCAGGCCAGTAAATGATCGCCCTGTTTCAGTAAAGCCATAAAAGAACCAAACACCGCACTCATACCTGATGCAGTGGCATAACCCGCTTCGGCACCTTCCAGCGCACACATTTTATCGGTAAACTCCTGCACACCCGGATTGCTGAAACGACTGTAAATATTATCATCCGTTTCATCCGCAAAAGCGGCACGCATCTCTTCTGCATTGTCAAAACAGAAACTGCT
>SCVK01000373.1 GCA_004297075.1 Chitinophagaceae bacterium | reverse complement strand
CATGGCCATCTGTGCAGATATTTCAGACCCCCAGGTACCCCTGCGGGCGCACAGGCAGGGTGCCACCATTTTTCTTGCACCGGTAATGGTATCTAAAAAAGGACTTACACACGACAGAACCCTGCTGCAGCAATACGCCCGGCAATACCAGCTGCTAACCGTGATGGCCAACTATGGCGGCCAAACCGGCGGGTATGATTGCGGAGGGTATAGTTCAGTATGGTCTGAGAAGGGAGAACTGATTGGAGAGCTGGCGCATGACAGGGAAGGCATGTTGCTGCTGGAAAAATCAGGGCAAACCTGGACAACGGAGAAACTGATGTTGTAATAAAAAGGGCAGTTCATTATCATACAATAATTCATAACCATTTCTTATTCTGTATGAAAAAATCAATACTGATCAGCTTTTGTGTATGCTTTGGTTTTACACAACTACAGGCACAAACGGCAGAAGATACCATGGCCATTAAACGGGTGGCGCTGGCGTATATCGAATCGCAGCACAGGCCCGATCCCAAACTGATGGAGGGTGCATTACATCCCCGGCTGGTAAAGCGGTCTGTGTTCCGTAACAAAGCCACCGGCAAAGAGTACGTATCAGAATATTTTACCGAGAACATGGTAATTCTTGCCGAAACGTACAACAGCAAGGGTGATAAATTTCCCAAAAACCCGCGTAAAGAAGTGAAACTGCTGGATATCTCCGCCAAAACAGCTTCTGTGAAATTATTAGCAGATGACTGGATAGATTATATGCACATTGTAAAACTGAACGGAGAATGGAAGATCATTAATGTGCTTTGGCAGTATAATGATGTGTTGCAACATGAGTAAACAAAAAACGCTTCCTTCTTCTCCCTTTGGCGTTTACCCTCTTATGTGTAACCTGCTACCCAATCTTCCTGAGTTTATAAAAACATGGCATCTTTGATTTTCCCTGTTCGCAAATCTTTTCAGTAAGAACCTAACCTGCGGCCAGCATTTTTCCCGTACCGCAGTATTTTACTTCCTCAATCGTATCGTTGGGCCCCGGTTTACCCATCTGTATGCCGGCAGCCATTACCAGGCTATGCTGTTCAGCCAGCTCAATAGCCGCAGGGCTTATACTATTGCTCTTAATCACCTGTAAGGACAGAAAAAGTTCCTCTCCGGGCAGGGCAACCGTAACCGGTAACCAGCTCGATGAATACAGCGGGGCAGCGGGCCTGTTACTCAAATCCGGGTATACGTAGTTTCTGCCGTTGTGCCTCAGATCGCTGATCATAAACAATTTTACGAAGAGCCTGTAAAAAGGCAGTTGCCAGGGAAAATGCAGGTGTATGCCGGGCTGTAAACCCGGGAATACCAGCCTGGCAGCACCCCGTTCACGATCAAATACCGGCTGCAGGGGGTACCGTAATACCGTATCTAATCCAAACCGCTTGTTCAGCGGAAAATTGGCCAGCAGGTAACGGTGCTGCGAGTACAGTATGCTGCGTTGCCCCGGCGGGTTGGCTGAATCCTGCAACTGGATGGTTTTGTTGAGGGCAGAGAAAGCAGCCTGCAGGTTATAATCCACCATATTAACAAAGGGATGCAGCTCGCTTCGTAACCGCGTTGCCATTTTGCTACAGCTGCCAAATTCTTCATTGTTAGACCGTACCCGGGCAAAATGCAGATGTGTTTTGATCTGCTTTTTTGTAGCGCCACCTTTGGTACGCAGAATAATCTTATCAGAGCCTTTGGGTTGGTAGGCGGAGAGATTACCCAGGCTCCCGGTAAATCCTCCTTTG
>SCVK01000558.1 GCA_004297075.1 Chitinophagaceae bacterium | reverse complement strand
CACCGGACGGATAGGCGTGCACGTTCTGCCGATAACTGGCGATGACGATCAGCATGACCCCGGCCACTGCGAGCCCGATCCACGGCGCCATCGAATAGGCGGACAGACCGGCGACCGACAGCACCAGGAAGATTTCCTCCGGCGCGTAGGCCACCGACGACAGCGCATCCGACGCGAACACCGGCAGGGCGATACGTTTGGGCAGCAGCGTGTGGGCGAGCTTGTCGCTTCGGAAGGGTCGGCCGATCACCAACCGTCGCGTAGCGGTCGAAAGCTTTGACACGGAGCCAAGGGTACGGCCCAGGGTCATTGGTTGTAGCGTTCGGACGAGCAGAGGCAAGATATTCGCTTCGAGGCCGGTTCCCGGCCCAGAAAGGATCGGCTGGTGCGAGTAGTCGTGATGGGCTGCGGCCGGGTTGGCGCATCGCTGGCAGACGGATTGGCCCGCATCGGTCATGAGGTCGCCGTGATCGACCGGGACAAGACGGCGTTCCATCGCCTGTCGCCCGAATTTCCCGGAGAACGCGTGCTGGGCATGGGTTTTGACCGCGACGTGCTGGAGCGGGCCGGTATCGAAGAGGCCGGCGCGTTCGCCGCCGTGTCCTCCGGTGACAACTCCAACATCATCTCGGCGCGAGTCGCGCGAGAGACATTCGGCGTGCAGCGCGTCGTCGCGCGTATCTACGACGCCAAGCGCGCCGCGGTGTACGAGCGGTTGGGCATCCCGACCATCGCGACGGTGCCGTGGACCACCGACCGGTTGCTGAATCTGCTGACGCGCGAGACCGAGACCACCAAGTGGCGCGATCCGTCGGGCAACGTCGGCGTCACCGAACTGTCCCTGCACGAGGACTGGGTCGGCTACCGCGTCACCGCACTGGAAGGGGCGACCGGCGGCCGCGTCGCGTTCCTCATCCGGTTCGGCAGCGGCGTGCTGCCGGATGCCAAGACCGTCATCCAGGCCGGCGATCAGGTGTACATGGCCGCGGTGTCGGGCCGTGTCGCCGAAGCCATCGCCATCGCATCGCTGCCGCCCGGCGACGACGTCGAAAACCACTAGGAGCGCACATGAAGGTCGCAATCGCGGGCGCCGGCGCCGTCGGCCGCTCCATCGCGCGGGAACTGGTCGATCACCACGAGGTGACGCTGCTGGAGCGCAATCCGGACCACATCGACGTCGACGCCGTGCCGGCGGCGCAGTGGCGTCTCGGCGAC
>SCVK01000372.1 GCA_004297075.1 Chitinophagaceae bacterium | reverse complement strand
ATGAATACAGAAGAATCGATGAGCGAATTGCTGAAGCGTATGCGCGGAACCAAAGACAACGAAGAATTCCTGATGTCGATGAACCGATAACAGCGAACACATTTTATACAAAGGGAGACAGCCAAATTGTCTCCCTTTTTTATATCTCACACAAAGGCACAAGGGAAGGGTTTGTTGCGTAGGATTCCCGAAGATCTCTTTTCCCCTCTTTTTCTCTTGTCCTTCTCTTAGTGAACCCTTTTGAATAATCGATAGCGCCGAAGATTGCGGAGGATGTTTCACTAAGAGCTAAATAGAGAAAGCGTAAAAGAGGATTTCTTCCAACCCTAATGCATCCTATTTTTTCAACGACTCCAATAGTTTTTTGAAGTCCAGTATTTTTTGTGATTTGATGATGATGGCCGCATCAAACATTTTTTCAGCCGGCTCCTGTTCCTGGCCGCTTAACAGATGCGCTAAGCGCGGAATTGTTTTCTGTCGGTAGCCGCCCGATAAAGCCGCATAATTGATGCCCACCAATAATACATTTTGTGTAGGTGTGCGCTGATCAAACCGGTTGCTGTGATTGAGGGGCAGATACAATACCACCGGTGCCCCGCCTGACCCATCATACACCGGGATATCTGCGATGAATTCTTTTTTGTTCTGATAATCGAGAAACATCGGCGTGGCACTTACTCCCTTTTTTACAAAGGGCACGCCATTCAGTTCCGGTCTTACCCCGGCCGGGTGACCGATCATCAGCAGGTCATCGATCACATTCAACGTATTCATCACCGAATCGTTGGGTATCAGTGATTCATCCAGGTTATGATAACTGATCTTTATTTTTTGTTTCTGCAGGTAATCCAGGATGGGATTAATCAGGATCATGGCAAGATCTACCTCCGCTTCCGGGTGAAAGAGAATGGCCAGTTCATTCCTCGCAATGGTTACCGGCCGCAGGTTTCCGTACACCGGCAATCCCGCCGTATCTGCATCCAGAAAAAAGAAAGTAACCGATTGGGCCGCTGCAATAGCAGTTTTGGTGGTAATGATGGTGGGTACTTTTCCTTTTTTGCTTTCGAGCAGGAAAAACAAACCGGTAGCATAACCTCCATACGGAACTTCTTTGCCCTCACGCATAACCACGCTGTCTACCGTCTGTATTTTCACAGCCGCGTTCACTATGTATTCAATCATGCCCAGGCTTTTCTTTTTGCCGGCCTGCGCCAATACAGTAGCCAGGGGGCAACAGAAAAACAATATGACAAAAACGGTTCTTTTCATATTCGGACTTTGCTCAATCGCAAGTACGGTATTATTTTAATAGGGTTCTGTTAAACAGTTTCAGGATCCGCTTATACTCGTCGGTCCAGCTGCTGGGTTCTACAAAACCATGGTCTTCTACCGGGTAAGCGGCCATTTCCCAGTTGTCTTTGCCCAGCTCTATCAGTTTCTGCGATAAACGCACCGCATCCTGAAAATTCACATTCACATCTACCATACCATGGCAGATGAGCAGGTGGTTCTTCAGTCCGGCCGCAAAATTAATGGGCGAAGAGCGTGCATACGCCAGGCTATCGTTATACGGCTCGTTCAGGATATTGGATGTATAGCCATGGTTATAATGCGCCCAATCGGTTACGGGTCGCAAAGCGGCACCGGCTTTAAACACATCCGGTGTGGTAAACAGCCCCATGAGTGTCATAAATCCGCCATAGCTTCCGCCGTATATTCCGATGCGGCCCGCATCCACTCCATATTTCTCTACCAGAAATTTAGCGGCATCCACATGGTCGTCCAGGTCTTTTCCGCCCATGAACCGATAAATGCCCGTTCTCCAGTCGCGGCCATAACCACTGCTGGCGCGGTAGTCAATATCGATCACGGTATAACCCTGGTCGGCCAGTAAATTATTAAACATGGTTTCCCTGAAATAAGAGCTCCACCAGTAATGCACGTTCTGCAGATAACCTGCCCCGTGTACAAAGATCACGGCGGCGCCGTTCTTTTTACCGGATGCCGGTTCAAATACCCTTCCATAGATCTGTGCCCCATCGCGTGCCGGAAAGGTGATCACTTTGGTATCCCGCCATGCGTAAGCTTTGAATTCATCGCTC
>SCVK01000371.1 GCA_004297075.1 Chitinophagaceae bacterium | reverse complement strand
GCTCTTCCGATCTAATGTGGCTACGAAAGTTGCACAGTTTATCCTGCTGGGAGTGGGTGGTGCCAAACTGGTGGATGAGCTAGGATTCAATCCGGACGTATATCACCTGAACGAAGCACATGGCATTTCTTCTGCTTTTTACCTGCTGAACAAATACAAGAGTCTGGCCAAAGTGAAAGAGAAACTGGTATTCACCACTCATACACCCGAAGAAGCCGGCAACGAAAAGCACGATATTTATCTCTGTCATAAAATGAGTTATTTCTGCGGCCTCAGTATTGATGAGGTTCGCAAATTAACCGGTCTGAAAGATGACCAGTTCAATCATTCCCTCACCGCCCTGCGTTTTGCCCGTAAAGCCAATGGTGTATCGGCCCTACATGGTGTGGTAAGTAGGGAGATGTGGTCGCATTACGAAGGCATCTGCCCGATTGCCTCTATCACCAACGCACAGAACTGGCGCTACTGGGCAGATAAACAGATCTATCGCGCCATGGAAGAAGGCAATGATTATGCTTTCGACGATCGCAAAAAATACCTGAAGAAACGTGCGTTCGAAGTGGTGGCCGACCAGACCGGAAAAATTTTCGATCCCAATGTGTTAACCATTGTCTGGGCCCGCCGTTTTGCAGGTTATAAGCGTGCCGATATGCTTACCTATGATATGGACCGCTTTGAAAAACTGCTCAGCAACACCAAATACCCGGTGCAGATTATCTGGGCAGGTAAACCTTATCCGCAGGATTATCCGGCCATTTCTCAATTCAATAACCTCGTACACCTGAGTAAAAAATACAAGAATGTGGCAGTGATGATCGGGTATGAACTGGGACTGAGCAAACGCCTGAAACAGGCTTCTGATATCTGGCTCAACAACCCAAGGGTTCCCCGCGAAGCATCCGGAACCAGTGGTATGACGGCCGCTATGAACGGTGCCGTGAACTTCTCTACCGATGATGGCTGGATCCCCGAATTCATCAACCATGGTAACAACGGATTTGTGATACCCAAAGCAGATTATGCTACCATGACCGTTCACGAGCAGGATGAATACGACCTGAATAAACTGTACGAAATTCTGGAACAACAGGTATTACCATTATACTATGACAACTACGATACCTGGCGCCAGATCCAGAAAAATGGTATGCGCGACGTACGCTTCCAGTTCGACAGTAACCGGATGGCGCATGAATACTACGAAATCATGTATAAAGGTTAAACAAACCTGATTAATTAAAAAGTCAAAATTCAAAAGTCAAAAGCGAACCAGTACCTTTGTCTTTTGAATTTTGACTTTTTAATTTTTACTTTCTACCTCTCCCATGCCCAACAAAATTGCAGTAGCCATTACAGGTGCCAGTGGTGCAGTATATGCAAAAGTATTGCTGGATAAACTGGTGTTACTGAAAGACCAGTACGAAGAAGTGGGTATTGTGATGAGCAATAACGCCAAAGAGATCTGGGCCGCTGAACTGGGTAACCATGCCTACCAGGATTACCCTTTTCGTTATTTTGACAAATACGACTTTTCTGCGCCCTTCGCTTCCGGATCGGCAAAATACAATATCATGATCGTTGTACCCTGCAGCATGGGTACACTGGGCAGGATTGCCAACGGTGTAAGCGACGATCTGGTAACCCGCGCAGCAGATGTGATCCTGAAAGAAAGAAGAAAACTGATACTGGTTGCGAGAGATACACCCTATAGCCTGATCCATATCAAAAACATGGAACTGATTACACTGGCAGGTGGCATTATCTGCCCCGCTACCCCCTCCTTTTACAGCAACCCAACAACCATTGAAGAAGTGGCCGCTACGGTTGTGGACCGTGTATTAGACCTTGCCGGATTAGAACTGACTACCTATCGTTGGGGGAAGAAATGAATATCGAATATCGAACAGGGAATATCGAACGCCGAAGTGTCAATCATGTATTAGATTTACTGGACCAAAAGGACTCTGTGATTCTCTGTTACTCCCGGTCCCTGTTTTGAAAATTAAGACAAATGCTGTTGTGTAACTTGGCTTTGCTTTAGTGGTGTTTTAAACACAGCGCCACAGATGTAAGGAGTTGCACAGTGAAAAACAGCTATTACAGCATACCGCTCCTACTTCGACATTCGATATTCCCTGTTCGATATTCGAAATTCAAAAGCCTCTGTGAAAACAGAGGCTTTTTATTGTACTATACTTACCAATTTCTTATACGTTGGCGCCGGCGCCTTCTTCTACTTTTTTCTGGAAGCGGAAGACCAGTTTTCCCTGCTCTTTATCCAGATCGGCGATCAGTAGATCTCCGTCTTTGATGGTAAAGTTCAGGATCTCTTCTGCCAAAGGATCTTCCAGGTATTTCTGGATGGCCCTGTGCAGGGGTCTGGCCCCAAACTGTACATCGTATCCTTTCTCTGCAATAAACTCTTTGGCTTCCAGCGTAAGCTCTAATGAGAACCCGAGGTTCAGCAAACGTTTGCTCACTCCTTTCATCAGGATATCGATGATGTTGAAGATATTATCTTTGGTGAGTGAGTTAAACACCACCACATCGTCGATCCTGTTCAGGAACTCTGGCGCAAATGTGCGCTTCAGGGCTTTCTCGATCACCGCTTTGCTGTTCTCCTCTGCATTCTGCATACGGGTGGCAGTGGCAAATCCGACCCCATCACCAAACTCCTTCAACTGGCGTACACCGATATTGGACGTCATGATGATCATGGTATTTTTGAAATCCACTTTTCTGCCTAATCCATCTGTCAGTTGACCATCGTCCAGCACCTGCAGCAGGATATTGTAAATATCCGGGTGCGCTTTCTCGATCTCATCCAGCAGGATCACACAGTAAGGTTTACGGCGTACTTTTTCTGTCAGCTGTCCGCCTTCTTCATAGCCCACATAACCGGGAGGTGCGCCGATCAAACGGCTTACCGTGAATTTCTCCATGTACTCACTCATGTCGATCCGGATCAGCGAATCCTCCGAATCAAACATGTATCTCGCCAATGCCCTTGCCAGCTCGGTTTTACCTACACCGGTCGGACCTAAGAAAATAAATGTACCGATCGGTTTCTTCGGATCTTTCAGTCCCACACGATTCCGCTGAATGGCTTTCACCACTTTCTGGATCGCTTCGTCCTGCCCCACAACCATACCCTTCATGTCTTCGTTCATGCGGCGCAGTTTCTCTGTTTCGGCCTGTACCATCCGTTTTACGGGGATACCGGTCATCATGCTTACCACTTCCGCAATATTCTCTTCTGTAATCGGGTAACGTTTGTGTTTGCTTTCTTCCTCCCACTGTGCCTTCGCTTTCTCCAGCTCTTCGCCCAAACGTTTTTCCGTATCGCGCAGCGATGCCGCTTCTTCAAAACGCTGGCTCTTGACTACTTTATTCTTTTCGTTTTTAACGTCTTCTATTTTCTTTTCCAGTTCTACGATATCCTGCGGTACATTGATGTTCTTCAGATGCACGCGGGCACCTACTTCATCCAGTACATCAATGGCTTTATCGGGCAGCAGCCTGTCTGTCATATAGCGATCGCTCAGTTTTACACAGGCATCAATCGCATCATCGCCATAACTTACGTTATGGAAATCTTCGTATTTGGATTTGATATTGTTGAGAATCAGAATAGTCTCTTCCACACTTGGCGGTTCAATCAGTACTTTCTGAAAACGACGGTCTAATGCACCATCTTTTTCAATGTACATGCGATACTCATCCAGCGTAGAAGCGCCAATGCATTGCAGTTCTCCTCTGGCCAGAGCCGGTTTAAAGATATTGGAAGCATCCAGTGAACCACTGGCACCACCGGCACCCACAATGGTATGGATCTCATCGATGAACAGGATCACATCACGGTTTTTCTCCAGCTCGTTCATGATGGCTTTCATCCTTTCTTCGAACTGACCGCGGTATTTGGTACCCGCTACCAGGGCAGCGAGATCCAGCGAGATCACTCTTTTATCAAACAGAACACGGCTTACTTTTCTTTGTACGATGCGCAAAGCCAGTCCTTCTACAATGGCGGTTTTACCCACACCGGGTTCACCGATCAGGATCGGGTTATTCTTTTTACGGCGACTCAGGATCTGGCTCACACGTTCAATTTCGGCTTCGCGACCAACGATAGGATCCAGGGTTCCGGATTCTGCCAGTTTGGTAATATCCCGGCCGAAATTATCGAGCACGGGTGTTTTGCTTTTGGTAGCACCCGCCTGTTTACCCGCGCGCTGCTGCTGGTAACCGGCTCCACGTTTTTCTTCATCAAACTCATCGTTCTCTTCATCAGAAAACTCACCGCGGGGCGGTGGTGGCGGGTTGGTAGTGCCTACCATACCGAGTTCATTGCGGAACAGGTCATAGTCTACATCAAACTGGTTCAGTATCTGGGTAGCAATATTCTCTTTGTTTTTAAGAATACTCAACATCAGATGCTCCGTTTCTACCAGGGGGCTTTTCAGTGCCTTCGCTTCCAGAACGGTTACGCGGATCACTTTTTCTGCCTGTTTGGTGAGTGGCAAACTGTTGATATTGGCAATATTTTTACCTGTCTTATCCTTAACGGCAAGTTCTACTTCTTTGCGTAACTCGTATAGGTCAACATTCAGCTGTTTCAGCACCTTGATCGCCGTATTATCTCCATCGCGTATCAAGCCCAGCAACAAATGTTCTGTACCTATAAAATCATTACCCAACCTAAGCGCCTCTTCCCTGCTAAAGGAGATGATCTCTTTAACCTGTGCTGAAAAATTATTATCCATGGCGTAATTTGGATTTATACAATTATAACGAATATTTTTGAGTGAAGTTGTGTGGCACTTATGCACAACTGTTAATCTAATTTAGAAAGCTGTGAGC
>SCVK01000422.1 GCA_004297075.1 Chitinophagaceae bacterium | reverse complement strand
GTATGTGTACGGCCGGGCTGTGGCGTTCGATCACGTAGACCGAGCCCCGCAGCAGCAGTCGGACGGCCTCCTGCCAGGTCACGTGGGTCAGCACGCGGTAGTCGGCGTTGTACACCGCGACGGTCTGCCGGCGGTGGTTGGTACGTTGGCGGAGCTGTCTCATGCCGCGTGCCTCCTCTCTGGTTGTTGTCGCGGATGAAATGTGGTTGCACGGGCAGGATTTGAACCTGCGACCTCTCGGGTTATGAGCCCGGCGGGCTGACCGAACTGCCCTACCGTGCAAGGTTTTTGGGCCAGTGCCCCTGGAGAGAATTGAACTCCCGGCATCCTGCTTGTAAGGCAGGCGCTCTCCCACTGAGCTACAGGGGCGAAATATCGTCGGGAAGGCCGGATTTGAACCGACAACAACCCGCGCCCGAAGCGGGTGCTCTCCCAAGTTGAGCTACATCCCGTTTGGTCCTGCCTGACGCTGCGTGCCCGCTGCGCCCTGTCCACCCGCGTTGGCGGGCGACTTGCTTGCGGTCCGGTGTGCACTCCGGAGTCGCTTGTGCAGGGTTTCGGCATCGCCGTCGCGATGCCTGGCACGGATGACAGGATTTGAACCTGCAGCCGGCGGTTTTGGAGACCGCTGCTCTACCAGTTGAGCTACATCCGTATTGGTGGAGCGGCCGGCGGGAATCGAACCCGCGTGGGCGGCTTTGCAGACCGCTGCCTAGCCTCTCGGCCACAGCCGCATCGGAGCCGTCGACGGGCCTCGAACCCGTTCCGTCAGTTTGGAAGACTGATGTGCAAACCTGTTACACCTCAACGGCATTGGTGAAATGTGTTGGTGCGCCGTGAGGGTTTCGATCCCCCGTCCCCAGATTAAGAATCTGGTGCTATCCCAGCTCAGCTAACGGCGCCTGGTGGGTCGCCCGGGGCTCGAACCCGGAACTCATGGGTAAAAGCCAAGAGTGATACGCGATTTCACCAACGACCCGACATGGTTTGTGCGCCTGGAAGGATTCGAACCCACACTGACCGGCACCTAAGACCGGTGCCTCTCCCATTTGGGCTACAGGCGCCTGACACCATACGTGCGCTCGGCAGGATTTGAACCTGCACACCCAGAATGGGCACCCGGTTTTGAGCCGGGCGCGTCTACCGGTATTCCGCCACGAGCGCGAATGCCACCACTGTGAAGTTCTCAAAGGTCCGACACGGCAACGTGATTGGGTTGCTGGTCTGCGTTGCACACCGCGTTGGTGTGCGTTGCGGTTTCTCATCGTGCACCTGTCAACGGGTGCTGTCTAGGGAATATTTCGCCGAATATTGTTGGCGGACTTGGCGTTTGGGTGCACCAAACTATAGGAATGTCAGGCGACGTTCCTAGCAGCGCAAACACCAATAGTGAGAGATGTATGAGATTGTTCTTCTGGCCCTAGCTTCCGGTCGGGGCGCACGCCCACTGGTGGGGCGGAAGGCTCATGACGGAATAACCGGAAGCTGCTGGGCTGGCTGTTGCCGCCGCGGCGCTGGGCCTGGATCGTCCACGATGGGACGAAGAATTCGTTGGTGAGGTCCGCGCACGACAAAGCCGCCGATGATGCTTTGTGCATCACGGCGGTCGAATAGTCGCTGCGGATCATGGTCACGGATTCAACGGTAGCAGCGGTCTACGACATTTCCGCCAGCAATTTTTCGGGGCGCTACGCCGCGTCAGCCGGTCGCGCGTCCGCTATGGCGTTTGTTCATTCCCGCATTCCTGCGGTCGGGCATGG
>SCVK01000370.1 GCA_004297075.1 Chitinophagaceae bacterium | reverse complement strand
TTTCTACAAACCCGAGCATCCTGATTTTTTTGCTTCCGAAAATGTAGTAGAGCTGCAATGGCTGCTGGCGCAGGTATTGGCCGATAAGGATATTCTCACCAAACTGGTGGCCTCTGTCTGTGCCATTGAAGGATGCACATATGAAGTGCAGAACCAGTTATTAAATTACACACCGGCCGAACTCGCAAAAACCTTTATCTCCGGTACGTCTAACAGCAAACAGTTATTGTTTGCACCCATCCCCAATTTTATTTTTACAAGGGATATTGGTATCACTATCAAAGACCATGTATTACTGAACAAACCCGCCAAAAAAGCCCGAACCCGGGAGGCTTTGCTGGCAAAGTATATTTTCTTCCATCATGCTATGTTCAGTCAGTATCGTAACAATATTATTGAGCTGGCGGATTCTAACCACAGTTTTCTGATGCCCAAAGAAGAAGATGATCGCAAGATCACACTGGAGGGTGGCGATATTATGGTGATCAGTGATAACCACCTGCTGGTAGGTGTTAGTGAAAGAACTTCTTCTGAGGCGGCGGTAAAGATCACCAATACCCTGTTTCAAAAAGGACTTATGGAGAAAGTAAGTATCATCAAGATCCCGAAAAAGCGGGATTACATGCATATTGACACCGTTTTTACACAGGTAAAAAGAGATGTATGGGTGATGCTCGGTAATTTTTCGCGAAAAGCGATGAAACACGAAGATGAAGATGCCATTGAGCGGATCCTGGAAGTGAAAAAAGAAGAGAAGATCAAGATCCTGCAGTTTCACCGGCAGGATCCGGAGAACCCCGTATCCTTTGATAGTCTGGAAGACCTGCTGATAGATATCAGCAAAAACGACCTGCATTGTAAAACAGAAGTGCGCTTTATTTATTCCGGTAATAACGAGTTTCCCTATAATGCCCGCGAGCAGTGGACGGATTCCTGTAACCTGCTGGCCTTAAAAGAAGGTGTTGTGCTGGGATACGACAGGAATGATAAAACCACGGAAGCTTTCCGTAATGCCGGATTTGCCGTAATTCACGCCCGCGATCTGTTACAGCAACTGGAAGCCGGCACTATTCAAACCGCTACCATTACAAACACGCTGATCCTGATGCCATCGGCTGAATTATCGCGAGCCAGAGGTGGTTTTCATTGTATGAGCATGCCACTCTGGCGCGAGTCGTTGGACATTGATCAGTAAACAGCTATTTGTCTTTACCCAAAATCTGAAAAATGCAGCATAGTTCCCATATACTGATGATCAAACCGGTGCAATTTGATTTTAACAGTCAAACCGCCGTTAACAACAGTTTCCAGTCCAGTTCGCCTGGTAGCGAAAAACAAAGCAGGGCTTTGTCCGAATTCAACCAATTCGTAGCGGTACTGGAAAATAAAGGCATCGATGTTACGGTGGTAGAAGACACGGCTGAACCACATACACCAGATTCCGTTTTCCCCAACAACTGGATCTCTTTTCACGCGGATGGCCGGATTGTGCTTTACCCCATGTTTGCCGAAAACCGGCGACTGGAGCGGAAACAACATGTACTGGATGCGATACAGCAGAAATTTCTGATCCGGCAGACCATCAACCTTACCCATTTCGAAAAAGAGGGTCTCTTTCTGGAAGGCACCGGCAGCATGGTGCTGGATCGGGAACACCGGATCGCCTACACCTGTTTATCTCCCAGAACCATGAAAGAACCATTGGCCGTTTTTTGCGCGGAAATGGGATACCGTTCTGTCAGCTTTACAGCGGTGGATGAAAATGGGGCTCCTATTTATCATACCAATGTGATGATGTGTGTGGCGGATGAATATGTGATCATCTGCCTGGACTGTCTCCCGAACGAAACAGAAAAACAGACACTGATTAACAGTTTCCATGAAACAGGCAAGGAAATCATCCCGATCAGTTATGACCAGGTGAACCAATTTGCGGGTAATATGCTGCAGGTGCATAACCCCGGGGGAGAAAAATGGCTGGTCATGTCATCGCAGGCTTACCATAGTTTAACTGCGGGGCAGCTAACATTGATCGAAAAATACAATCCGATCCTTCACAGCGATATTAAGACGATTGAAACCAATGGAGGAGGAAGTGCCCGTTGTATGATGGCCGAAATCTTCCTGCCGGAGAAAACAAAACGTCATTGAAACAGCCCCCATTTGACTAACACACGTTAGTTGCAAAATAAAAATATATTTACTTTTTCACAGGGTCACCTGCTTTATTTGTGCAAATTTCCTGGCTGAAAACCTTTGATAGCAAAGCATCCCAGCTTTTTCCGCAAAATACCGCAACTGCTTGTACACAAAATACTTGTGCAGGAATAAGTCTGAATTCTGCTAATCGCTGTTCATTCCTTGGCATTTATTTTCAAATGCTTATTTTTGGAACTCCGTGTATTTAATACACACATTTACGAATGATTGCCGTTAATGTTTCATCGCTTTAAAGAAGAATTGCAAAATTACAATGTCTGCTAAACAAGTAACTAAGATTGGTGTACTGACTTCCGGAGGAGATGCCCCGGGTATGAATGCCGCCATCAGGGCCGTAGTAAGAACGGGGATTTATCATGGACTGGAAATTTACGGTATCATGCGTGGGTACAGCGGGATGATAGAAGATGATATTTTTGAAATGAACTCCCGTTCCGTTGCCAACATTATCCAGCGGGGGGGTACCATTTTAAAAACCGCCCGCAGCAAAGAATTTTTTGAACTGGAAGGACGTAAAAAAGCCTACGAGAACCTGAAGAAAAGAGGAATTGATTCTTTGGTGGTAATTGGTGGCGATGGCAGCTTCCGTGGTGCACAGAAATTCAGCAACGAATTTGATATTCCCTGTATCGGTCTGCCCGGTACCATCGATAAAGATATCGCCGGCAGTGATTTTACCATTGGTTTTGATACGGCTGTAAACACGGCCGTAGAAGCGATTGATAAAATCAGGGATACCGCCGATGCACACGACCGCCTTTTCATTGTAGAAGTGATGGGCCGCGATGCCGGTTATATTGCCCTGCACAGTGGTATTGCCACCGGTGCCGAAAATATCCTGATTCCGGAAACCAAAACAGATATTGAAGAACTGATCGCCTCTCTTACCGAAAAAGAAAAGAGAAGAAAACTCGTGAACCTGATTGTGGTGGCAGAAGGGGATGAATTTGGTGGTGGTAATGAAATAGCCGCTATCATTAAAAAGAGATTGCCCAATGCAGATACACGTGTTTGCATACTCGGTCATATACAACGAGGCGGTTCTCCAAGCTGTCTCGACAGACTGATCGCCAGCCGGATGGGATACCATGCGGTTGAATGCCTGATCAACGGCAGACATAATGTGATGGTGGGCATCCTGAACAACAAACTGCATTATACACCGCTCGACAATGCCGTAAAAGCCAAACAGAAAATTTCAGACGACTGGTTCAAGATCGTAAAGATCCTCGCCAGTTAATATAAACGCATATTCGTACAAGCAATCCCCACTAAAAAAAACACAATGTCAAAAAACCTTGAGAAGTACCTGCACAAAGACATGGATAAAAAAGCAGGTCTTGCACATGTAGATCACCGTACCAAAATTGTGGCTACTGTTGGCCCTGCCTGTGATTCATACGACCAGTTGCTGGCATTGGTAAGAGCCGGTGTAAATGTTTTCCGCCTGAATTTTTCACATGGCAGTCATGAAGACAAACTGAATATCATTGAGCATATCCGGAACATCAATAAAACACAACCTTATAATATTGCCATCCTTGCCGATCTGCAGGGACCCAAATTAAGAGTAGGTGAAATTGAAAACAATGCATTGGATGTGAAAGTGGGTGATGTGCTTACTTTCACCAACGAGAAATGTATCGGTACACTGGAAAAAATTTATGTATCGTATCCTAACCTGGCGGGTGATGTTACACTTGGCAATATCATCATGATTGATGATGGTAAAATTGAAGTAAAAGTTACCGGTATTGAAAAAAACGGCGACGTAAAAGTAACCGTTACACTGGGCGGGATCCTTTCTTCCAAAAAAGGAATTAACCTGCCTGATACCAAAATCTCTTTACCTGCCTTAACAGAAAAAGACCTTGCAGATCTGGAATTTATTATTGAACAGCAATGCGACTGGGTGGCACTGAGTTTTGTAAGAAGTGTAAAAGACATCGTTATCCTGCGCAGCAAACTGGATGAGAAAAAGAGCAAGACCAAGATCATTGCCAAAATAGAAAAACCGGAAGCCCTGGTCAATATCCGCGATATCATCCTGGAAAGTGATGGCATTATGGTGGCCCGTGGAGACCTGGGTGTTGAGTTGCCGGTGGAGCAGATTCCTTTGATCCAGAAAGAACTGATCCGTAAATGTATCCATCGTGCCAAACCTGTGATTGTTGCTACCCAGATGATGGAAAGCATGATCGATCGGGTGAAACCCAACCGAAGCGAGATCACAGATGTGGCCAATGCCGTACTGGAAGGTGCTGATGCCGTGATGCTGAGTGGTGAAACGGCTGCCGGACAGCACCCGGTACTGGTAGTAGAAACCATGCGTAAGATCATTGCGGAAGTGGAGAAGAAAGAATACCGTTATAACCGTGAGGCAGACCTGAAACCTCAACCCCACTCTCCTTCTTTCCACAGCGATGCCATCTGTTACAATGCCTGTAAGATCTCTGATGATGTAGAAGCCAAAGCTTTGATCGGTATGACGCAAAGTGGTTATACAGCGTTTATGCTGAGCAGCTACCGTCCTTCATCTCCGCTCTATATCTTTACCAAAGAGAAAACACTGGTAAACCAGCTAAGCCTGAGCTGGGGCGTACGTGCGTTCCATTATGCGGAAGAAGAAAGTCTGGACGATATTATACAGGACCAGATCCAGATCCTGAAAGAAAGAGGGTTTGTAAATTCCGGCGATGTAGTGATCAATACCGGAAGTACGCCGGTAGCCCTGCATCTTCCTACCAATATTATCAAG
>SCVK01000557.1 GCA_004297075.1 Chitinophagaceae bacterium | reverse complement strand
GCTGCGTGTTTCGAAGACCGCCCATGTCGATGCGGGGACGCTGAGGGAGTCCAGGTCGGCCGGTATGGGGGCTGTGGTGGCGACGGCGAAGTAGTAGTCGAAGAGACTGCCGTCGGTTCGGTCGGCCTCGAAGCCATCGCTGACGAAGAGGATGTGGGGGAGTTCGGGCAGGTCGGCGTGTCGGCGGAGTTGTTCGCCGAATCCGGTGGGCAAGGTCTGGTGGAACTGGGTCATGGCGGTGTTCTCGCCGTGGAATGTGAGGGGGATTCGCGTCGATTTGCCGATGATGTGGAATGCGGGCAGTTCGGTGATGCGGTAGTCCATGGTGCTCTTTCCTTCGATGGTCAGGTGATTGCCAGTGGTGGTCTGGAGCGGAGGGTGGTCCCTGGTTTGCGGGCGTGGGATGGTGGGACCCCGTGCATGTCTCGGAATGCGCGAGTGAATGCGTCGCCGCTGTAGCCGTATTTGGTCGCGACGTCGAGCACCCCGATGCCGGCGAGAATGTCTGCGGCTGCCAACGACATTCGCCGTTGTCGGATGTACGTCGACAGTGGGATTCCGGCCAGCGCGGAGAACACGCGTCGAAAGTGATAGTCGGACGTGAGGGTGATGCGAGCGAGCTGTGCCGGGTCGATGTCGTGATCGAGGTTGTCCGATGTAATCGAGTGCTGCATTCCATCGTTCGAGCATGTGCCGGTGGCCTTTCCTTCGTTCTGGTGACAACGATAGGGAGGCGGAGGCACGGTTGGCTCGACTTTTCGAGCCCGGCTGGGTCGGGTTCAGATGGTGCGCAGATGCCGTCCGCGTCGCCGCGCACGGAGGCGACCGAGTTCGGCCAACGCGGCATGCGATTGTGCGTCGGCCGGGCGATAGACGATCAATCGAAGATCCGGGTCGCCGAGTGGAGTGAGGACGTCGAACGTCACGGTCACCGGGCCGACGAGCGGGTGCCGCATCGGCTTGTCTCCCCGGCTTCGTATCGATACTTCTCGTGATTGCCAGTATCGCGAGAATTCGGCACTGCCGTGTTGGAGTTCGTCGATCAGCAGGGCGAGGTGAGTGTCGTGCGAGTGGTCGACCCACGCGGCACGCAAATCGGCGACGGCACCGCGGACGACGTCGTCGCGTGACTCGTAGAAGCCGTCGAATGATGTGTCCAAGAGGCGCATTCGGAGGACATTAC
>SCVK01000369.1 GCA_004297075.1 Chitinophagaceae bacterium | reverse complement strand
ATCCAGTACCTGTAATTCATATCTACCCATAAAAAAGATCCCACTGTTGCCGCGCGATTGACTGGCTCCGGCAATGGCAGCCGGTTCTCTCCATTCAATATGTAACTGGCAATCGCCAAAACCCTGTTTGGTGGCAATATTACCGGAACCTTTTACCACGGTTAAAGCACCATCCTTCTCAATCTTCCAGCCTGGTGCACCGCCTTTCTCTTTCTGCCACTGCGCTACATCTTTCCCATTGTACAGAACGATCGCATCCGAAGGCGCATCTGCCGCTGTTTTACCTGGCGTTACCAGTTTGGGAACCGGCTCCCAGAATTCGGTTTTAGCGGCTTCTTTTACCAGGCTATCCATGTTTATTTTCCGCTGCGCCATGGTGATAACCGTAATGGCAAGTGCAGCAGATAAGAGAATTAGTTTTTTCATATAGCTAATCTATTAATAAGTCGGTAACCAGCCCAAAATTTTCTCTTGCGAATTGTATGGCCTCTCCTTATACTTTAGGAAGCTGATAACCATTATGATACTGCTTCAGTAAATATTGCTGGTTAATAGCCTCGTCTTTGAAGCGCTGTTTCGCAGCATCCCATTGTAATTTCTGCCCACTGCGGTAAGCAATATTCCCCATCTGCGAGAAACAGGCAATATCTGAACCCGCCTGTATAGGGCAGTGCAGATCTGTGAGCTTGCGCGATTTTACCACATTCACAAAATTGACCCAATGGTTATCCAAACCATTATCACTTGACTTATGGAAAGGCTCTACCACTTTGTTCGCATTCTTTTTTTCTTCCAGCACTTCCCAGCCACCGCGGTTAAGTACCAGGGTTCCGTTATTGCCAATAAAGGCAATGCCATGGTCTTTGCCATAATTACCGTTGCCAATACCTACTGCATGATCCCATACAATATTGAAACCGTCAAACTCGTACATCGTCATCAATGTATCCGGTGTTTCATCGGCCGAATCAGGTTTGGCAAATTTGCCGCCCACGGCCGAAATGGCGCGGGGATTGGCCACTTTCATCCCGATCAATGCATAATCGAGTAAGTGTACGCCCCAATCCGTCATCAACCCGCCTGCATAATCCCAGAACCAGCGGAAGGTAAAATGGAAGCGGTTGGGATTGAAGGGAACCGTAGGTGCCGGACCTAACCACGTTTTATAATCCACTCCCGCCGGAACCGGCGCATTGGGTTGTTTATCGAGGGGTTGTTTCCAGTCGAGATAACACCAGACTTTTACCGTGCGGATCATGCCCAGTTTACCGCTATGTACATAATCAATGGCATCGCGGAAATGCTGCTGGCTGCGTTGCCACTGGCCTGCCTGCACCACTTTGTTGTATCGCTTTTGTGCGTTTACCATGGCACGGCATTCGCCGATGGAATTGCCCACCGGTTTTTCTACATACACATCTTTTCCCGCTTCACAGGCATGTATCATCTGCAGTGCATGCCAGTGATCGGGTGTACCAATGATCACCGCATCAATATCTTTATTCTCCAGCAGTTTGCGGTAATCGCTGTATACTGTTACTTTACTGCTGTCTACTTTAAGTTTGGCCATATCGCCCTGGCGGCGGGCGATCACATTTTTGTCTACATCACAAACACCCACCAGGTTTACACCGGGCACTTTTACGGCAGCCGTAACATTGCTCCATCCCATACCATTGATGCCGATCGCTGCCACATTCAACTGATCGCTGGGGGCAATGCTGTTTTTGAAATATGCAAAAGCGGAATTGGGTAAAGCAGAACCCAGTAGCCCGCCACCTGCTACCATGGCTGTGTTCTGTAAAAATTTTCTTCTGGATGACATAGCTGAACGGATTAATGATTGAGGACAAAAATTAATCAGTTTTTGGGAGAATGCAAGTAATGATGGGCAAACAGTTTACGAAATCGATATCGGAAAATAGCTTCGCTTTGCCGTGTACATATTATCCCGCAAAAGCGCAAAGGCGCGGTAATTTATAAGGCTGGTTTGATGACAGCACGATAGGCAGGCTCACGGTAAACAGGTTCCTGCCCTTCGGTAGGGAAATCTTCTGTCTGCAGTTCTATTCTGCGGGTAATATCGTTCAGTGAAGTAAGTCGTTGTACGGTATAGGGGATGGTATCCAGTCCGGATACAAACTTGAGTATATAGGTATAGATCCCGATCAGGTTACCCGCCAGTATGGTGGAACCCGAAACCGTATTCGTGATCAGCAGAGAAATACCGATTACTACCATCACCATCAGTTCCATGATACCAAAGTTCCAGGCTTCCTGGTCGCTGATGCGCACCTGCCAGTGGCGCAGGTTATTGAAGTGTGTTGAAATAGCCTGGTTATCGCCGGAGGAAATGATGTCTACCTGTTTTTCCAGTTCATCGTTCTTCTGCCGGTTCAGTCTTTTCATCCGCTTGCCATATACATAACTGATACCGAGTACCGGCAACAGTATGGCAAGGCACAATACCACCACCGAACGGTCGTAGAAGTACAGGAGTATGGCAGAGCCGATCAGGTTATAGGCCGCTTCCATTACATAGATCAGGTCAAACTCCAGAAAATCCACAAACTCGCGCGCCAGCGTAGAGTGGGCGCTTAGCTTAGATACATCTGCCCGGGTAATGCGGCGCGATAAAAAACGGGTAACGAGAGAAGCATAAATAGCGGAATAGGTACGCGTGTCATACCGATGCCGCAGGGTTCCGATCACCAGCCAGGCCAGGTGAACGGCAGACAGGAGAATGAGTCCGCGGTAACTGCCCTTGATCAGGTCGTTCACCGCTTCGCCCAGAAAAAAGGGACGCATCAGTGAACCCAGCATTTCGAGCGAAAACAATACATAGGTAACCAACAGCCTTAACCGGTGTTTCTGCATCAATTTCTTCAGGATCTCTAATCTGGACATGGTATCTCCCCGCTGGTTTGTACTTGTTTGACCGGGTTAATACACCCTGGTTAAAAAGTACCATTGTTTTTAACAGCCCTTTGGCTGTAGCTGTTGGACCCGTAAAAAAGAAGCTTGTTTAAGAGCGACGTTTTTCTTCGCGGCTGGTGACCGAATTACCGGGGATACCCGTGATTTTACCCCGGCAGGCAGGTGTACCACACTGACAATCAAACGGTTCCATGTTTTCGTCGAGAAAGTTGGCGTAGTCGAGGGTAAGTTCTTCTCCCGATCGGATCACTCGCAGCGCCACTACATCCAGTCCGTTATAACCGGTATTGGGCTGGCAGGAATGGTTCTGGGGTGCCCATTCAGCAGGGTTATCGTCCCAGAGCAGGAACAGCTCCCGGCTGAGGGGGTAGGCATAGCGCCGGAAAATCAGCTGATCTTCTTCGGTCCAGTTATCTGCTACCGAGCGGCGGGTAATGATGCGTTGCGATCTGCCTTCTCCCTTAAAAATAATGTCGCCCCTGTCTATATCGCAGGTAGCGTAAATGCCGTAGCCTGCAATAGCCGTTCCTTTGATGCGGTATTTTTTCTGTTTGCGCCGGTGGCGGGCCAAGCCTTCGGCGATCATGTGTCGGAGAAATCCTTCCTGGCCAATACCATCGTACTGCAGAATAAAATCGGCCGAGCCTTCATATCCATCCCTATAAAAAACAGAGCAGGTAAAATTGATCTCGAGAAAAAAGAGTTCTCCTTTTTCATTCAACCGGAAATCGAGCCTGGCATAACCGGCACCCTGAAATCCTTTGAATATTTTTTGTGCCGCTTCGCGGAGTTGTTGTTCGATCACCGGATCGGTGCAGGGAATATTGGCTTTCGGATGCAGTTCCGAGGTTTTTAAGGCATATGTCTTAAAAGCAAACCCTTCGGGGAAAATATATTCCACGGGTGTAAAAGTGGTGGCGGTTGTACCATCTGCATTGGCCGCGATCAATACCGTGAACTCTCGGCCTGCGATATATTCCTCGGCCAGCAATTGCGGATAGGTGCCGATTGTATGATTTACTTTAGCCTGCAGTTCCTGTAGGGTAAACACCAGCGACTGTGCATCTACGCCCAGACTATCTCCTGCTTTGGCAGGTTTCACAAAAAGCGGGAACTGTAGTGGTGCAACAGCGGTTGCCAGATCTGTTTCCTGCTCAATCAATACATAAGAAGGGGTATTTATGTTTTCGCAGTAAGCCACGTATTTCATCAGCTCTTTGGGTGGGTCGTATAATAGTGTAGTGGGCCCAGTATAAGGCAGGTTCAGCAGGTCCAGTGTATAGATCACATCTATCGACGGCACTTCCCATTCCAGGTATCCTTCGCAGAGGTTAACGAAGATATCGTAGCCCTTATGCTGCAGTTCCTGTAACTGGCGGTAGGTAGTGAGTTTATTCAGAAACACGTGGTGCACTTCTGCTTCGGGTAAAAGAGATTGCAGGTTACGCGGCGGATCGTACTGCTGGTAATCTACCTGGGTGGTTGAGTAATCGGGTTGGAGTACGCAGACTTTCATTTTCTCTCAGGGGCCGGTTTATAATTTATTTCTACGGAAAGCATCTTCGATGATATCGGTAATGATTGCTGTGAAAGATACGCCGCTCACCCGTAAAATGGCACCGATGGATGTATAATTCTCATCTTCACTTAAACCGCATTGCGCGTTTACTTCGAGTACATAAAGTTGGCCGGTGGCAAAGTCTTTGCGAATATCTACCCGCGTATAACCCGTTCCGCCGCAGGCTTTGTAGGCTTCCATACTGAGCTCCTGCAGGGAAGCATGTAAGTTTTCATCGGGCAACTGGTATTCATAAAAATTCGCTTCTTCAGGCATCGGCGCCTCGTCTTCATAGATCTCCCATAACCTGTCGAATGAAAGGAACTTTTCTGTTTCTGGTAACGAAGCATGGAATACCCTTTCTACCGGTGTTAATACATAACACTGCCCGGGAAAAACAGCCGATCCCAGGATCATGGTGGTAAACTCGGCTCCCTGTATAAATGCTTCGGCAATGATCCCATCCACTGCCAGGTTCCAGCCGCGGTATCCTTCGAACATCTGTTGCAGCTGCAGCTGTAATGCTTCTTCTGTATGCACCACATTACGGGTACCCACACCCATGCTGCCGCCCGATACGGCGGGCTTGAGTATAATGGGCGAACCCAGTCTTTGAAAAATGCCCGACAGATCCTGGTCAGGATCCGTGATGGCTTCCCAGGCAGGTGTGTTCACACCGGCACTGTCAAACGCCTGCTTCATCGGGATCTTGGAAGTAGTGATACGGTAAAAATGTTCGTCGGAACCGGTGTATAACAGTCCTGCTTTTTCGAGTAATTGCACCACAGAAATACCGGGGGTACCATTCACTTCATCGCCATCGCATAAATTCAATACTACCGGCATCACCAGTCCTTTGTTTTTTTCTGCGAGGATAGTATCTATCACAGCAGGATAGTTAGTGATGGTTACCGGTTGCCACTGCCATTCCAGGTGCAGTTCGGCAAATACCCGGGTATATTCAGCAATGCTTTGTGTAAAATCGTAATAGTAGTCAAGATTGGCATCGGTGGTAACCAGCTGCGGAGCCAGTACCCATACTTTGATGGGTAGTGCGTGTAAACGGGTAATTCTTTCAGCGGGCAGCAACATAGAACTAAGACTTCTGGCGGTTCAACAGTTGTTCGCTGATAAAAGCGGTGAGGCGGTAACGGGAGGCTTCTTCGGCCGTTATATAAGCCGCTCCTTTGATCTGGTGTAAACAGCAGCTGTTGCCACAAAAACAATCAAAGGGTTGTGCCATTTCCCATTCGGTTGAGGGATAAAAAAACAGCAGCTCATCACCCGGTTCTATCTCGCGTAAAGCTACCAGTTGCATCTGTTGGGTATCAAAGAATATATTGGGCGCGCAGCTATGGTTTACGTATTGTAAAAAATCAGGACTGAGGGTAATATGTTTCTGTTCTCCTGTCTGGATGGTAAGATAGGTGGCCGTTTCAAGGATCTTTTCTGCTTCGAATAAACAGATCGTATCGCCTGCATCAAAAAAAGCGGCGGCATGCAGTGATTTTTCGCCGGTAAGGCCGTTCTGCATCACATCTGCAAAACCATGTTTGCTTACCATACTGTAAGCGGTAGTAATCGCAGTGATCATAAAGCGGGAAGTGTTAGAGAACTAATAAGTCTAAATTTCCATAAAATATAGCTGGATAGTTCTGTTAAGAAGATTTAGTACTCCACATTTACACCCCGAATTATTAACAACACTTATGGTACTACCTTTTGCCAAGCTTATATTCATCGCTGTGAACAGAAGAACGGGGGCAGACTGGCGCTACCTGTTTTTTTGTTTGTGGATGAGTCTCATTACCAGGATATACAGGATCTGGTGAAAGATTCTACGAGGGTAGCCTGATAGTCGGTTTTTTTTCATACAACCAGCTGAGCAAATGAGCCCAGGCCTTTACAAGTTAACAGAAAAAAATGAATGACGTATAATCATACGTCAATAAATTTCTGCTTTGCATTGACCTTGTTGTTTGATGACCAACAAGGAAAAAATATTGGCCCGTTTTGCAGCTCATTTAACCAAACTGCGCAAAGAAAAGGGACTCAGTATCCGCCAGCTGGCGGCCGAGGCGGGTTTGGAATACAGCCAGATACAGCGTATTGAAAAGGGTAAAGTGAATTTTGCCTTTACCACTTTAACCGCACTGGCGCTGGGTTTGGGCATGGACCTGGATGAGCTGCTGGCAGAATACAAGATCCCCAAAAACTAAGTAACGCTACTAAATACCGTGTTTTAACGATTGTAAAAACACTTCTCTCTGCTTATATTACCCAGGCTGTTTACCCGTTAAAAAAATAGTTTCTACCGTATTAATACCTAACGGACTACGCAAACAAATCCGGAAATTTCGGTGCAGGAGGTAGAAAATCCACCTATGGGGCAAACCGGCAACCGATCTAACTAACCTTTAAAACAACGGTTATGTTCAGGAGAAGTATACGGGTAGTGATTGCGGATGATCATTGCCTGTTCAGGAGCGGGTTACGTAACCTGCTTTCCCAGATCCGCCATATAGAAGTTGTTGGAGAAGCCATGAATGGCCAGGAACTGGTTCGGCGTTCGGTGGAGTTATCGCCGGATATCATTCTCACAGATATCAATATGCCCCTGATGGATGGGATCATGGCTACCCGCGAGATTGCCCGCAGAAGACCGGGAACCGGTGTCATCGTATTATCGGCCTATAACAAAGAAGAACCCATTCTGCGCATGCTGGAAGCCGGCGCATTGGGTTATGTATTAAAAAGTGCCGATAATGAGGAGATTTCGGAAGCCATCAATACGGTATCGGAACACAAACC
>SCVK01000556.1 GCA_004297075.1 Chitinophagaceae bacterium | reverse complement strand
TGCTCTTCCGATCTGATCAAGGTCGACCCGCCCAGTCCCTTGCCGCGGGGCACCGAGATCACGCGACCGTTGGTGTTGTCTTCCGCCTCGGTCTGAAAGCGCCAGTTGTACTGTCTGTTGGTCAGCAGTTTGCTGAACCCCGCCGGGATGTTGATCCACATGCTCTTGGGTTCACCGCCGGCTTCCAGCATGAGAACCCGGTGCCGTCCCGAGGCCGTCAGGCGGTTGGCAAGAACGCAGCCGGCCGTGCCACCGCCGACGATGATGTAATCGTAAGAATCCATTTTTACTCTGCTGTGCGTGAAGACGCCAGGACCTTTCCCGGGTTCATGATTCCGTTCGGATCCAGTGCGCGCTTGACGCGCATGGCCAGATCCCGTTCGGCTTGGGAGCGACAACGCACGAGTTCGTTGACGCGGTACTGCCCGATGCCATGCTCGGCCGAGATGCTGCCGCCATGCCTCATCACGATGTCGTGAACCAACACATTCAAGGCATGTCCGTCGGTGGACGGGGGCACCACGATGTTGTAGTGAATGTTGCCATCACCGGCATGGCCGAAAGCGTTGATGCGTGTGTCCGGGAACGCTGCCTTTACCGCCGCATCGGCGTCCTTCAGAAATGCCGGGATGGCCGAAATTGGCACCGACACATCGTGTTTGACCGAGCGGCCTTCGCGCGCTTCGGCCTCTGTGATCGATTCGCGCAGGGCCCAGAGTTCGCCCTCCTGCCGCTCCGATTCGGCAATGACGCCATCCGTGGCTTCTTCTCTTTCAAGCACGTCGGCGAACAGCGCTTCGACAACGTCTCTCAAGCCCGGCAGGCAGGAGCTGGCCTCGATCAGCACAAACCAGGCAGATGGCGCCAGCGGTGTCTTGAGCCCCTGGTGACGCGCCACCAGCTCCAGCGCCTCGCCCGACATCAACTCGAACGCGTTCAAGGTTTCCCCGATGCGCTGGCGCGCAGCCCGCAGCACCATCAGAGCGC
>SCVK01000368.1 GCA_004297075.1 Chitinophagaceae bacterium | reverse complement strand
CAATTCACAGATTCTCCCCAGCAGGCATTCCTGCTTTCTTACATGCTTTTTCAGGCGTATTTTGCAGTCATGCAGCAATACCAGGAATTACTCAGGCATATCATAGAAAAAGGAACCCGGAAAACCGACCGTACCGGAACCGGTACCATCAGTTGTTTTGGTTACCAGATGCGTTTTAACCTACAGGAAGGGTTTCCGATGGTGACCACCAAAAAGCTGCACCTGAAAAGCATCGTGTATGAGCTGCTCTGGTTTTTACAGGGCGATACCAATATCAAATACCTCAACGATCACAAAGTAAGTATCTGGGATGAGTGGGCCGATGCCAATGGCGACCTGGGGCCCGTGTATGGTAAACAGTGGCGCAGCTGGCAGGGAGCGGATGGTACTACGATAGACCAGATCACCGACCTGATCAGCCAGATCAAAAAAAATCCCGATAGCAGGCGGTTGATTGTGAGTGCCTGGAATGTGGCTGAACTACCCAAAATGGCATTGATGCCCTGTCATACCCTGTTCCAGTTTTATGTGGCCGATGGAAAACTGAGCTGCCAGCTGTACCAGCGCAGTGCGGATGTGTTTCTCGGCGTTCCTTTCAATATTGCTTCGTATGCCCTGCTTACCATGATGGTAGCACAGGTATGTGATCTGGAATATGGTGATTTTGTACATAGTTTTGGTGATGTGCATCTGTATAATAACCATATGGAACAGGCACAGCTGCAGTTAACGCGTAAGCCTTTTGCTTTACCAACGATGCGGATCAATCCAGAAGTCAAGGATATTTTTGGTTTCCGGTTCGAAGATTTTGCACTGGAAAATTACCAGCACCACGCGCCCATCAAAGCGCCGGTGGCAGTGTGATGATCCACTAACTCCCCGAAGGGAGAAATGCCATACTTTTGTATTTACTCCATTTATCAATTAAATGCCTGGGCTGGGTATGATGATTTCATTAGTAGTTGCTGCCGCCAAAAACAATGCCATTGGAAAAGACAACCAGTTGTTATGGTCGTTGCCGAATGATATGAGGTTTTTCAAGAGTACTACCTGGGCCATGCCGGTGGTGATGGGACGTAAGACCTATGCATCCATGGGTAAAGCTTTGCAGGGACGTTTGAATATTGTGATTACCCGGCAAACAGATTGGCAGGCAGAAAATGTGGTAGTGGTGCATTCATTAACGGAAGCCATAGCCGTGGCCGAAGCGGCTCATTATAAAGAACTGTTGGTGATAGGCGGAGGAGAAATTTACCGGGAAGCTTTTCCGCTGGCCAGGCGGATCTATCTAACCCGCGTAGAAGTGGAATTGCCCGGCGACACTTTTTTTCCGGAGATGGATCCGGCAGAATGGCATCTTCAATCGGAACAATCATTTGCGCCGGATGCAAAACATGCTTACGGGTATCATTTCCAGGTATGGGAGAAACCTACAACATAGCCACCCATGCAGTTTATCCAGGTGGCATATTGCACTACGGTACCCTTCTTGTTGATTACGCAGTGGGTAACCCGTAAGCCATACAGCAACTTATTACGGAATATATTGGCTGTCTCCAATTTTCTGCTGATCGGTTATTCTCTTTTCCTGATACGCCAGTTGGTGGGCTTATATCAGCTTTCACAACAATTTCAGGTAAATGATACGGCAGGAAGGTTTACAATGGACCTGCCTGCTGTGCGATTAATGCTTGTTATCATTCTACCCGTTTTGTTTCTATACAAGCCTTTGCGCCATAGCAGGCCACTGACATGGGTAATATTGATTCTGTTGTACTGGAACAATCCCTTGTATTCCTGGAATGATTATGATCTTTTTACCAAGATACCTGTTTACCTGAGCCTGTTTTCGTCCGGTTATGCGTTACTTTGGCTGCTGAAACAATTACCTCATCAATCCCGTAAAGAATCATGTATTCGCCTTTACAGTTAGCGGCGCGGTACGCGAGATATTATGTAACTGCCTCGAACAGTAAAGGCCATGGTATGCATTCTCCCTTTGTATTTTCATTCATTACGCAGGTCATGAATGATGACAGGGCTTTTTATGCGTATCGCACCATCGAAAATCTCAGGCAATTACTGTTGATTGATCAACAAACATTGCTGATCCAGGATTTTGGTGCGGGCTCACGGGTGCGGAAAGAAAATACGCGTAAAGTCTGTGATATTGCGCGC
>SCVK01000367.1 GCA_004297075.1 Chitinophagaceae bacterium | reverse complement strand
TTGCCGTCCGATTATTCTTAGTCGGATTAACCAAATTCCTAACGTTAAATTTCTATTTAACATGGCAGTAAAAATTAGACTACAGCGTCACGGTAGCAAAAAACGCCCTTTCTACTTTATAGTAGTGGCCGATGCACGTGCACCAAGAGATGGTAAGTTCATCCAGAAAGTGGGAACTTACAATCCGCTTACAGTACCAGCAACTATCCAGTTAGACCGTCAGAAGGCACTGGAGTGGCTGAATAAAGGTGCTCAACCCACCGATACTGTACGCCGAATCCTCTCTTTCAAGGGAGTATTGTATTTGAAACACCTGTTAAGAGGTGTGAACCTGGGACTGTTTGATCAGGCTGCAGCTATGACCAAATTTCAGGCATGGCATGAAGAGCACGAAGCTAACGTAACCCGTCGTTCAAGCGAACACAAGAACACACAGCGCGCTAAGAAAGTGTATGTTCCTGTTGTTAAAAAAGTGGAAGTTAAACAGGAAGAAGCAGCTCCTGCTGACAGCACTCCGGAAGCAGAAGCACCTGCCGAAGCTTAGTAAGTACGACTTACCATATTACAGCAAAAGCCCGTTACGAAAGTTTCGGGTTTTTGTGTTTATAAACCAAACCGCGCCTTTGCGCCTTTGCGAGCAAATTTTCCCGCAAAGGGGCGGAGTATTGAGCTAAATTGCATATCAATGAAAGATTACATTAACATAGGCCGGATAGTGGCTGCTTTTGGTTTGCAGGGAGAAGTGATACTGAAACATGCGCTCGGAAAAAAAACGATCCTGAAAGATATTGAAGCCGTGTTTGTAGAAGAACACAAAGGTTCTTACCTGCCGTATTTTGTAGAATCATCCAAGGCCAAAGACACGGAAGAAACCTATGTAAAACTGGAAGGAATCAATACCCGCGAAGCTGCCAGCCGTTTGAATACCAAACCTGTTTGGTTACTGGATGAGGATTTTCGCAAACTGGCGGGCAAAACAGCGCCGATTTCCCTGCTCGGTTTTCAGGTGATAACGGATGAAGATGAAAACCTGGGTCCGATAGAAGAAGTGATCGAACAGCCGCACCAGGTACTGTTACGCATTAGCCTGGATGGTAAGGAAGCATTGATACCCCTGCATGCCGAATCGCTCGATAAGATCGATCACAAAAAGAAAGAAGTGCATGTGATACTGCCGGACGGATTATTGGATATCTACCGGTAATATCGGGTACAGCACCATTGCACTCAGCAAAGTAAACCATGATACAAAGTCCCGTTTTTGAATACCTGCTCCAGGTAACAGAAGAACATATCGATGAGCTTCTGCACGTGAACAATGTGGTTTACGTACAGTTCATGCAGGATGTGGCGGATAAACATTGGCATAGTGTTGTATTAAATGAATGGGAAAAAGAGGTTGTATGGGTAGTGCGCAGGCATGAGATCGATTACCTGCACCAGGCCGTACTGGGCGATGAGCTGCTGATCCGGACCTGGACAGGTGAACATACCATGGTTAGCTGGGACCGGCACTACGAGATCATTCGCCCGTCAGACCAGAAAAAAATCATTACCGCAAAAAGTGTCTGGGTACTTCTCGATAAAACCACCGGCCGGCCGAGACGGATCGGGGAATCGTTGTTGAAACGATTTTCGTAGTCTCCGGTTATTTCATTAACGGATCAGCGGATGGCGGATTTGCGGATTATTAGAAATGGATAACTACTCACTATTATAAAATCAATCCGCTAATCCGTAATTCGCGAATTACTTCAACCCACTTAATTCAAACGCATCCACTTTCTTCAGTTGTACCCCCGCATGCTGTAAGGCGCGTTCTGCCTGTAAAATATGCCGGTAGTTATGGGCGATGAGGAAGAGGAAAGTGTCTCCCAGTTTCAGTTTGATGAATTTGGCGATCGAGATCGGGATCCGGATCTTGTTCAGGTCTGCCTGTTTGGATCTCCGCAATAACTGTAATAATTTCTCCTGCTGCTCAATAAATTCGGCGATCACTGTGTAGCTGTCGTTATTGGTTTGTGGTGTATGGTCTTTGGGAGCAGACATTTTTTTAGCGGGAATTCCATCTGCTTTGGGCAACATCATCTGGGTAAAATAATTGCCCAGCCAGCCAGCGGTAAAACGTACGGCGGGTTGTTGCTTTTCGCGGATGGCTTTGTTGATGGCCTGCTCCATCAGTGGCAGATAATAACGGCCATAACTGTTCAGGTGCATCAGGCACTGGTTGGCGCTCCATTTTTCGGGCGAAGGTTTATAGCCAAACTGGTGGTGCGGCAGCATCTGCCATTCACTCACAGCTTTGTTCAGAAAAGCGTCTGTCTGGTCTATCAGGGAGTCGGTTAAGGTTTGTGATAAATAAACTGGCATTGTTTTTTGTTTTTGTTACCACAAAGCTGGTACGGATGAGAAGAATAAATATTGGCGCAGACCAAGATTTTTATAGTCTGGAGTTTGGAGTTCATTGTTGCCCAACTCCTAACTCCTGACTTCTCACTCCTAACTCCCTCACACCCTTACTGTTCCCAACAACTTACTAAAAGTGGTTGCATCGATACCGAGGTAAGAAGCCAGGTATTTATGCGGGATGAGGGTAAGTACATGCGGACTTCTCTTCAGCAAGGTTCTGAATTTCTGCTCGGCGGAGAAGCACTGCAGTTCTATCTGTCGTTCCAGCACACCGGCCAGGGTGTAGCTGGTGGCTTTACGGATCAATTTTTCAAAATTGTGGTACCGGTCCATCAAGTCCTGTATCTGTTGGTAAGTGGTGCGGATGAATTCGCTCTTGGTCAGGGTCTCTAAATGGTATCGGGAGGGTTGCTGTAACAAAAAGGAATCGGCTACACCTGAGAAGGAATAAGGGTAGGTAAAAACAATGGTGGCTTCTTTGTCATCTTCTCCGAGGTAAAAGGCGCGCTGCACACCTTCTGTAACAAAATACAGGTATTTCTCCGTTTCGCCTGCGGCTGTGAGTAGTTCTTTTCTTTTGGCCGAAAACGGCTGCCAGATCGAAGCAAACGCATTCCACTCCTCTTCGTGTAATGTATGAATAGGCGAAATGAATTTTTTCAGTTCTTCGATGGCAGATGGATTCACGGATTGGCGGATGACGGATTAGCGGATTACAGCATTAAAAAAACATTCTATCACTCTATCATACTATCATTCACTCATTGTTTCCTGATCCAATTTACAGCAGTTTCCAAAACCACATCTCTTTTTTCTTTCAGGTCTTTGGGGCTTGGTTTAACCGGTATGTCCGGCAAAATCGGGTCAAAGTTCTTTTCATCCCCATCGGCGCGGGTAAACATTTTGGTAGAACCCCGGGCAATGATATGGGTGTTGGGAAGCATGAAATTATACATCTCCCCAAAATCATTCCCCGGCTCACCGGTAGGTTCGCCAAACAGGGTGGCTAGCTGAAAACTTTTGATTCCATCGGATAACATATTGGCACTGGAGAAGGTATCAGGGCCAATGAGAACAGCTGTTTTTCCGGTAAATGTCAGGTCCCTGCGTAAAGGCTTGCGTAAATCCTTATTTAGGTATGTATACATTTCACCCTCCTTTTGGGAATTGTAAAACCGGTTTTCTGATGGACTACCTACATTCTCCATCAGTTTCAGAAATGCTTTATAATGACTGCTGCTTTTCCATTTCATACCTCCGGATAATACATAGGGCTTGGTAGAAAAATAACTGATAAGCGAATCGCCCAGCGAAGAGTTGCCTCCGCCATTCGCCCGCAGGTCAATGATCAGCCCTGCCGCATTTGCCTCTTTGATTTTGGCGAAACTGTTTTTAAGAAAATCGGAAAAGGGGTTCGTTCTGCTGTTAACCATTTGCCGGTAATTGATGTAGGCAATATTATCGGGCAACATAGTAAAAGTATAAGGCTCTGCAGGCTGGTTTACACTGGCTACCAGTACTTTGTTCAGGCTGTCTGCCTGCTGTTTAGAATATCCTGCGGTAGTGAAATCAATAATTTGTCCGGCTTCTGTTCTTGCTTTGATCCGGTAAGGACTTCCCAGCCCATGCAGAAATAACAATTTGCGCACATAGGTAGCGATCTGTTGTTTGCGCCAGGTTTCCAGTCCACCATAATATTCCCTGAATTGCCGGTTAAGTTCGCTAACCGGTTTCCCGTTCACTTCCAGGATGACTGCGTTTACGCCCAGCTTTTGCTCACCGCTCAGATCGCGGTTTATGATCCATTCGGTATCTGTTACTTTTTGTAAGAGAAAAGGAAAACGGAGCGAGTTCGTATACATACTATCCGTAACTGAACTCGATGGCATGCCAATATGCCCCTCATTCAACAAAGCGGCCAGTTTACCGAAGAGCAAAACAGCTTCTGTTTGTGAGATACTGTCGCCAACCGCAGACAATAACCGGTTCTCCTTTTGTTCGAGTGCTTCTTTGCTGATGGCGTGGTAAAGATTCACATGCGATTCTTCCATCACTTTGTGCCAGAAGCGGATATCTGCTGCCAGTTGTTCTTTGGCTATTTTCCGGAAAGCAAAACCGGGAACAGGCTCCTTAGCGTAAACGATGCCCTGCTGCGATTGTGCGGTATAGAAAAACAGGAGGCCGATGGCCAGTACAATTGTTCTCATTTGTATCAGTTGAAACCGCTAAAATAGACGGTTTTGCAGGATCTGCCTTTCACATAAAAGGGTGATTTATAAGAGGTGAAAACGCTGATCTTTGGTAACTTTCGCACCTGATGAGCGGTCCCCAACGTTATATTGCCCACTTAGATCTCGACTCTTTTTTTGTGAGTGTGGAGATGTTGCACGACCCTTCGCTGAAAGGCAAAGCGGTGATTGTGGGTGGTTCCAGAGACAGGGGCGTGGTTACCACCTGCAGTTACGAAGCGCGTAGGTTTGGTGTGCACAGCGCCATGCCGATGAAAACAGCGATGAAACTTTGTCCGCATGCCATTATTGTTCGGGGCACAAGAGGTGAGTACAGCCGGTATTCCCGCTGGGTAACCGATATTATTGCAGCCCGGGCTCCCTTGTATGAGAAGGCTTCGATTGATGAGTTTTATATTGATCTGACGGGGATGGATAAATTCTTTGATCCTTACCAATGGACGATCGACCTGCGTGCGGCCATTATGGAGGAAACACAGCTGCCTATCTCTTTCGGCCTCGCTACCAATAAAATGGTAGCCAAAATTGCTACCGATGAGGCAAAACCCAATGGATACCTATTTGTGCAACCGGGTATGGAAAAGGAATTTCTGGCACCGCTACCGGTGAATAAATTTTCCGGTGTGGGTGAGCAAACATTTTTAACCTTGAAATCGATGGGGATCCATACAATCCGTGATCTGAGCGAAACACCCATTGCATTACTGGAGAAGAAACTGGGTAAATACGGAGCCGATCTCTGGCGCAAATCGCAGGGTTTGCATGATGGGGAAGTGCATGGATACCATGAGGCAAAATCCATCTCCACCGAAAATACTTTTGAAGAAAATATTTCGGATGTAACTGTGTTGCTGAGCGAATTGGTTCGTATGACCGAAAAGATAGCGTATGAACTCCGGCAGGATGAAAAACTGACCGGATGTATTGCCGTTAAGATCCGTTATCCCGATTTTGAAACGACTTCACGCCAGACCACCATCGATTATACGTTGCGCGATGATGAGCTGATACCTGTTGCTATTGACCTTTTTCATAAACTCTACCACAAAGGACAACCTGTTCGGCTGCTGGGCGTGCGCCTCAGCGAACTCACCAATCACCCGGTTCAGGCCAGTTTGTTTGATGATGCAGAAAAGAAAAATAAACTCTACAAAGCCATCGACGATGTAAAAAACACGTTTGGCAAAGCCTCCCTCAAAAAAGCCAGAAC
>SCVK01000454.1 GCA_004297075.1 Chitinophagaceae bacterium | reverse complement strand
GGTCCTGGGTCGAGGCGGCGAAGTTGTGGGCGAAGCCGATCGAGTGGCCGACCTCGTGCGCCGAGAGCTGGCGCAGGCGGGCGAGCGACACCTGGATCGGGTCGTTCGGCCCGCCGGTCCCGTTGCGGTGGGCGCCGACCAGGCCCTCGAAAATCAGCATGTCCTGGCGCACGCGCAGGGCGCCCAGCAGCACCGAGCCCTTGACGATCTCGCCGGTGCGCGGATCGACTACGGCCTGGCCGTAGGACCAACCACGGGTAGCGCGGTCGACCCAGTTGATGACGTTGTAGCGGATGTCCAGCGGGTCGGCCCCTTCGGGCAGGACCTTGACCTGGAAGGCGCCCTCGAACCCGGCCGCATCGAACGCCTGGTTCCACCAGGAGGCGCCCTCGACCAGGGCGCTGCGGATCGGCTCGGGCGCGGCGCGGTCGACATAGAAGACGATGGGCTTCTTGACCGGCGAACGGGCGGCCGTGGGATCGGTCTTTTCCAGCCGGAAGCGGTTGGCGTAGCGCTGGACGATCTCCTCGCCGAGCGGGGCGGCGTAGTCGAGCACCATGGTCGAGAAGCCGCCGGTGCGCGGGTCGAACAGGCGCGGTTGGTAGCCGGGCTCGGGCAGCTTCACCAGGCTGTGGCGGACCTCGAAGGTGATCAGCTTGGGGTCGGGGGCGATGTTGCGCACCTCCGGCCCCGGGGTGTCGGAGGCGTAGGTCTGGCGGGCCTCGAACTCCAGGTTCTCCGGGAACACCTTCACCGCGCCGGGGTCGGCGATGGAGAGGTCGGGGACCAGCTTGTAGCCGGCTTCTCCCGCCTGTTTCAGGGCGTCGGCGACGCCGATGCCGTCGCGGGTCAGGAAGCTGCCGATGTCGACCACGATGCGGCCGTCGGGCGTGGTCTCCAGCACGTCGCCGGCCCAGACGGTGGAGACGCTGAACGCGTCGCGGGCGGCGGCCTGCTCGGCCTCGGGCGCGCGGGCGGCGCGGAACTTATGGTTTTCGAACTCGGCCACCACCTTCCTGCCGATGCGGC
>SCVK01000366.1 GCA_004297075.1 Chitinophagaceae bacterium | reverse complement strand
GGCAGCTATCCAGGGTAAGACAGATTCTATGCTGGGTCTGAAAGAGAACGTGATCACCGGTCACCTGATCCCTGCCGGATCTGGTCAGAAAGAGTTCGATAACATGATCGTAGGTAGCAAAGAAGAGTACGAAGTACTGGCTACCACACGGGAAGCTATGAGCTTTGATGACGATGAATAATCATCTCTGATTACTCAGATGTAAATATGATTGATATGAAGCAGGAAGTGAAAGCTTCCTGCTTTTTTTAACACATAACTAATATCAATCTTCATTAAATTTACTGACACGGCTTTTTGACAATCAAATAATACATACCTTAAATCCTCATAATCAGCGTTTCATGAAAAATTTTACTCTTGGTTTGAATATTGCATTGGTAGTGGCAGTGGGTGTTTTGTTTTACCTGCATTTTTCTTCTCCTTCAGCTAATAGCGCGATCATTACAGGTACCAAAGAGGTACCATCAGGTAATTTTAAGATTGCTTATTTTGAAACAGATTCTATTCAGACACAGTTTGAATATTTCAAAGAGGTAAGCGGCGAGTTACAGGCAAAAGACCAGGCGAATGCCAAGATACTCGGTGATATGAAAAGTACTTTTGCTGCCAAATACCAGGAGCTGCAGAAAGTGGCTTCTTCCTTATCACAGGCCGAACTGGCCAACAAACAGCAGGAGCTGATGCAGATGGAAAAAACTTTCCAGGGTAAAGAAAAAATGATGAGTGATGAAATGCAGGACGAGCAGTTCCGTAAGATGCAGGATGTTAAGAAGAAGATAGAAGACTACCTGAAAGAGTATAACAAAGACAAAGGCTATTCCTATATTTTGTCCAGTTCTCCGGACCTGATGTACCTGAAAGATACCGCGTATAATATCACTTCTGACGTGATCAGGGGACTGAATGCACTGTATAAGAAGAAGAAATAAAACTTCGATCATATTTATTATCTTCATCCCGCTATAAAAGGCGGGATTTTTTTATGACTAATACGACCTCCTTCAAACCAACACTGGGACTATTTGATGCCACCATGATCGTTGCGGGAAGCATGATCGGTTCGGGTATCTTCATTGTTAGCGCCGATATTACCCGCAATGTAGGTAGTGCCGGCTGGCTCATCATGGTATGGCTGATCACGGGTTTTATGACCCTGACCGCGGCCCTGAGTTATGGCGAGTTGAGTGCCATGTTCCCGAAAGCGGGGGGGCAGTATGTATACCTGAAAGAATCCTACAACCCGTTGGTAGGTTTTTTGTATGGATGGAGTTTTTTCTCCGTTATCCAGACAGGTACCATTGCGGCAGTGGGTGTGGCTTTCTGTAAGTTTGCCGGTTATTTTTTCCCTTCGCTGGAGTTAACGGATGCCAATGTGTTACTAACCATTGGATCGCTGAAGATCTATACGGCGCAGATCGTGTCTATACTATTGATCATTTTCCTGACTTATATCAATACCCGCGGCATCAAAGGCGGGAAACTGATACAGACCACTTTTACGATGACCAAACTCCTGTCGCTGTTTGGATTGATTGTATTTGGTTTTATCATGGCCAAGGGCGATGTATGGGATGCCAACTGGCAGAACGCCTGGACCATGCAGAAGATGACAGGTGGGGCTGATGCCACAACTGGTTTTGATGCAACAATCATCACTCCATTACTAGGTGCGGCAGCCATTGGTGCCATAGCCGCATCGATGGTGGGTTCTATATTCAGCAGTGATGCATGGAACAATGTTACATTCATTGCTGGTGAGATCAAGAACCCTAAGAAGAATATCGGGTTCAGCCTGTTTCTGGGAACCCTGATCGTTACGATCATTTATGTATCGACCAACCTGATGTACCTGAGTGTACTGCCTTTGCACGAGATCGCTTTTGCCAAATCCGACAGGGTGGCTGTAGCCGCTTCGAACGTGATCTTCGGCGATGTGGGTACGTATGTAATTGCATTGATGATCATGATCTCCACCTTTGGTTGCAACAACGGACTGATCCTTGCCGGTGCACGTGTATATTATACGATGGCGCAGGATGGACTGTTCTTTAAAAAAGCAGGAACACTGAACAAAAATGCCGTTCCGGAATGGGCACTGTGGGCACAATGTATTGTGGCTTCCCTGCTTTGCCTGAGTGGTAAATATGGCGATCTGCTGGATATGGTATCGTTTATTGTGGTGATCTTTTATGTGCTCACCATTGCAGGCATTTTTATTCTGCGGAAAAAAATGCCGGATGCGGAACGTCCGTATAAGGCATTTGGTTATCCGGTACTGCCTGCTCTGTATATGCTGATGGGCATTGCGTTTTGTGTGATGCTGATCATCTATAAACCCAGTTTTACCTGGCCGGGACTGATCATTACCCTGATCGGTATACCTTTGTATTATCTCGCTGTGAGTAATTCAAAAAAAGAGGCGTAATGGATTTTACACAACTGTTTGCAGATTTTGCCGATAAGAAGGTGGCCATTGTTGGTGATCTGATGCTGGACACTTACTGGTGGGGTTCTGTAGATCGTATTTCGCCGGAAGCACCGGTGCCGGTAGTAGCATTGAAGAAAAAAGAATTACGGGTGGGCGGTGCCGCTAATGTGGCGCTGAATACCGCTTCGCTGGGTGCGCAGACCACTGTTTTTTCGGTGATCGGGAAAGATGAAGACGGTGAGCATCTGTTACGTATGCTGGAAGAAAGCAGCATCAATACCTCGTATGTACTTTCTTCTGCCAACAGGATCACGACCAACAAAACCCGGATCATGAGTCGTAACCAGCAGATGATGCGACTGGATGCCGAGATCACGTCAGATATTGATGCAGACAATGAGAACCGCCTGATTGCGCAGGTAAAAGCCTGGTTCAAAACCGGCAAACCGGATATTCTCATTTTTGAAGATTATAATAAGGGGGTGTTAACAACCCGTGTAATAAAAGAACTAATAGCACTTTGTAAGGAAACGGGTGTGGTAACAAGCGTGGATCCCAAGAAAAAGAATTTTCTTTCTTTTAAAGGGGTGACCATTTTCAAACCCAACCTGAAAGAAGTGAAAGAAGGATTGAATCTGCTGATCGATTCCATCGACATGCATACCCTCTCAGATATGCACCGAGGCTTGCAGGCGCAACTGCAACATGAGATATCCTTTATCACCCTTTCTGAAAAAGGTGTTTTTTATCAACAGGGCGATGAACAGAAACTGATTCCTACCCATGTCAGAAATATTTCTGATGTAAGCGGGGCCGGGGATACGGTGATTGCCGTAGCCTCACTGGTGTATGCCGCCACACACAATATGCTGCTGGCCGCCGAAATGGCCAATATAGCCGGTGGCCTTGTATGCGAAGAAGTAGGTACTGCGCCCATTGATAAGGAGAAGTTGTTGCATGAGTGTGAAGTGTTGTTGAGGTAGTAGTGAGTAGTCAGTGGTGAGTCGTTAATCGTCAATCGTGAGTCATAGGGAGGAGCAAGGATACTCACTATTCACTGCTGACCACTCACGATTCACGCTTCTAAACATCCTGCAACAAATCCCCTCTGCACTTGAACCTTCTCTAACGTTCCTCTCCAATAATTCGATTTTCTCCCTTTACTTAATATCTAATTTCGGTGCAGCTAAGCGGAAAAAGATATGTCTGATTTTACCATAGTGATACACGGAGGTGCGGGAACCATTCTGAAAACGGATATGACACCTGCCCTGGAGCAGGCCTACAGCGATGGCTTGCAGCAGGCGCTGGATCTGGGTTATGCGGTACTGGAGCAGGGTGGCACGGCTGTAAATGCGGTAAAAGCGGCCCTGGTAATACTGGAAGACAATGTACTTTTCAATGCCGGCCGCGGGTCTGTGTTTACCAAAAAAGGGGTACAGGAAATGGATGCAGCCATTATGGACGGCAGCGATCTCTCTGCCGGTGCGGTAGCTGGTGTACGCAACGTGCGTAACCCGATAGAACTGGCTACTGAAGTGATGCGGAACAGTAACCATGTTTTCCTGAGTGGGAAGGGGGCCAATGATTTTGCCATTAAACAAGGGGTGAAGCTGGAACCGGATGAATATTTCTTCTCACAGTTCCGTTATGATCAGTGGAAGGCGATCCGTGATTCAGATACCTACTCGCTAGACCATACCAATCACCAGCTCGAAGAACTGATGCGTGATAAAAAATTCGGCACCGTAGGTGCCGTTGCCTGCGACAGCAAAGGAAACCTGGCCGGCGCCACTTCTACCGGTGGTATGACCAATAAAAAATACGGGAGAATCGGTGATAGTCCGATGATTGGTGCGGGAACCTATGCCAACAATGCCACCTGTGCCATCAGTTGTACAGGACATGGAGAAATGTTTATCCGATCAGTAGCAGCGTATGATGTGAGCTGCCTGATGGAATACAAAGGCATGAGTTTGCAGGAAGCCATGGATACCGTAGTGAATACCAAACTGATGGCTTTACGCGGAGAAGGTGGCATGATTGGGGTTGACGCCAAAGGTAATGCAGCCATGGTTTTGAACAGTGCCGGTATGTACCGGGCCATGAAAAATAGTAAGGGTGTACAGGAAGTTTCTATTTATAAATAGGTATATTTGGTACAGGTCTATGAACATGAGAAAATGAAAGGAGCTACTTTTGTAGCTCTTTTTTGTTAGTGTTAATCAATCCCCGCAATGAAAAAATATGCAGTGATCGTGGCAGGTGGCAGCGGACAACGTATGGGGGCCGCTATACCCAAACAGTTTCTCCTTTTACAGGGGAAACCCCTGCTTTGGTACTCCCTGCAGACTTTTCTGCATGCTTTTGAAGACCTCGAGATCATACTGGTTGTTCCGGCAGATAACCTCGCTGAAGGCGAACAACTGGCAAAAGAGCTGAATGCCGTGCCAAGGATAACGGTTACCGCTGGTGGGGCTACCCGTTTTCATTCTGTGCAGCATGGTCTGGCGCTGGTGAGTTCTCCTTCCGTTGTTTTTGTACATGATGGGGTGCGGTGTCTGGTAAGTTCTGAACTGATTCAACGTTGTTATACGCAGGCACTGGAAAAAGGAAGCGCCATTCCCGCAGTGGCGGCAACGGATAGTATCCGGATTTTAGTGGAAGAAGGACATATGGTAGCTGACAGAAAACAGGTACGTATCATACAAACTCCCCAAACATTTCGCAGCGAGATCCTCTTACCCGCTTTTCAAAATGAATTTGAAGAATGTTTTACTGATGAAGCTACCGTAGTAGAAGCTTCCGGCTGTCCTGTTTGTTTAATTGAGGGAGAATATTCCAATATCAAAATCACCCGACCCGTTGACCTGCTGGTGGCAGAAAAAATCCTCGAAGAGCGTTCATCTCTTTAATAACCGCAGGGGCCAGGGTAATCCATTGTAATGGTAATGAAAATAAGGTTGATGCACGGCGCCGAATGAGGTATAAAATTTCTTTACTCCGGGTATCTCAGATCCTTCGAGATCAAACAGCAGGGGTTTTCCGGCAAATTCACCGATAATATTGTCCAGCAAAAAATGATTGGCTTCTTTATCCCTGCCAGCGGGTAAGGTAGTATTCATCAGGTTATAGATCCTGCGCTCATCTTTCAGCAATAGGGCAATAGCCAGTAATTCCTTAGCTGCGTTGGTAACGGCCCTTACCAAACATTGCCCACTTGTTTGCAACTGCTCGCACAGGCGTAAAAAATGATCATAGTCGGATGAATGGATCTGTTTGATCCTTGCAGCATACTGATCCTGGAAATGATCAATCGCTTCATGCAGTCCGGCATGTGTATATACCAGGGACTGGCTGGTGGCTTTTCTGATGTTTTCTTTCAGATCATGGCTATACTGTGCTTGTATCTGTACCCATGGCTGATCCAGCGATATTACCAGATTGGTCCGGCTGGTAAGAGGGATATTTTGTAACAGGGAAGCGTTTGCGAAATTGAAATGAATATCAGCGTATGCAACTGCCTCTTTGATCATTTTCAGCAGACCAGCTGTATCAACTGCATTTATATTTCCGATGATGCCCAATTGTTGTATAAAAGGAGGTGTGTACGCATAACGGATCCCCCATTTTTTCCTGGTGGGTAGTGCCAGGATGACTTCGTAATCATTTATAACCAATCCCTCCCAGTCGGGGCAAAGAGCATTCAGGTAAGTGGTAGTGGAATAGAGTAACCCATTGCTATGCTGTTGCACGCAAAGATCCCATTTGGCAGCATCGATCTGTGCAGCAGGTAAGCGTTGGATCCCGGGTTTCATCAAATGAAAAGTACCGCAATATTTACAAGCAGAAAAGAATTATTTGCCTTTGCCGGAAAGGATGATCCGTAAGCTATGCATCATGATCTTGAAATCGAGCAGGAGAGAAGCGTTCTCGATATAGATCAGGTCGTATTCCATGCGTTCGATCATTTCGTCCACACTGGAAGCATAGCCAAACTGTACCATGCCCCAGGAAGTGAGTCCGGGTTTGGCTTTGAGCAGGTAGCGGTAATAAGGCGTTTTCTGCATCAGCTGGTCGATGTATTCCTTCCGCTCCGGACGGGGCCCTATGAGGCTCATATCGCCTTTAATGATATTCCAGAGCTGCGGTAATTCATCCAGCCGCCACTTACGCATGATCCGGCCCCAGCTGGTGATACGCGGATCACGATCGCTGGACAAGGCTGGCCCGTTTTTCTCGGCATCAGCCACCATACTCCGGAACTTGTAAATAATAAAAGGTTTGCCCTTGTAGCCTACCCGCTCCTGGCTGTAAAAAATACCACCCCTGGAGGATAGTCCGGTTCTGATTGCGATGAACAGTAGCATCGGGCTCAACAGTACCAGTCCACTTACCGATAGGATGAGATCAAATAACCGTTTTACATTCTGCTCGCGTGGTGAGAGGGCACTGCTCTGTATATCGATCAGCATAGCGCCCAGTACGTTATTGGTTTTTACGGAACCGGAAAGGATATCGAGTGTGTCGGGTACGAGTTTGATATCTACATCTTTCTGTGATAACAGGTTCACGAGTTCGGTAGTAAGCGCGTGCTGGGTCCTGTTGAGCGAGAGAATCACTTTTTCGATCGCATGTTTGTCTATCAGCTCTGCCAGTTGCGCCGTAGTGCCCAAATGCGGTAACCATTTGCCTAAGCCATTCCTGCTTTCGGGCGTAACTGTAACGAAACCGATTGTTTTAAAACCGAGGTAGCGGAAATTTTTATGCAGTTCCTTATAAAGTTTAACCGCATGTTCATTATTGCCGATGATCAGTGTATTGAAATAGATATTTCCACGCGCTAAGGCATTTTTTACCCGGTAAAGTAACAGGGCCCGTCCCAGAAAGATCAGGCTGAATTGCAGCGGGAAATAAAATAGCAAAGCAGTAAGGTAAGATTCTCCCGTGTCCTGTATCTGCCAGATGAGTACCAGTGACCCTATGAATGTATAAACAAGGGTAGCTGTAAACTCATTCAACCTCGATTTTTCGTAGAGTGATTGCGTATAACTGCCCGTAAATGCATAAAACAAAACCCAGCATCCACCCTGTACAAGAATGGTAACAAGCTGTTGAAGTGAAGCAGGATGGGAGAGATACCAGCAAAAAAACAGATATAACCCGGCTACCGAAAAGAGGTAATCGCTGATAAGATACCAGCTGATATTTTTTTTACGGTCGCTCATCTGTTTCAGACAAGAATACTGGTATTGTTGATCTTGTCCAGGATCTGGTGCGCCACTTCCATCGCCAGGAATCCATCGATCTCACTTACCATAGTAGGTTTGTTATTGATTATGGCATCCACAAAAGATTCCAGTTCCAGTTTAATGGCGTTCAGTGGTTGTATACTCGGATTGGCAATGGCAATGGTTTTTTTGCCATTACTGGTCTCAATGTCGAAGGAGAAAACATTGGTATCATCCGGTTGTTTCAGTTTGATAATCTCTGTTTTCTTTTCAAGAAAATCGATACCGAGATACGCATCTTTCTGGAAGAGCCGCATTTTACGCATTTTCTTCATGCTGATACGGCTGCTCGTCAGATTGGCCACACAGCCATTGTTGAATTCAATCCTTACGTTGGCGATATCAGGTGTTTCTGTCATCACGGCTACTCCACTGGCCGAAATATGTTTCACATCACTCTTCACCAGGCTGAGGATGATATCAATATCATGGATCATCAGGTCAAGGATCACACTCACTTCTGTTCCCCTGGGGTTGAACTGCGCCAGCCTGTGTACTTCAATGAACATGGGATTGAGTGGCATATCCCTGATGGCGAGATAGGCGGGATTAAAACGCTCCACATGTCCTACCTGCAGTTTGATATTGGCTTCCCTCACCATATTTACAATATCCCTTCCTTCCTGTATGGTATGGGCCAATGGTTTCTCCACAAATACGTGTTTGCCTTTGCGGATGGCCTGCATACAGATCTGGAAATGATGATCGGTGGGGGCAATCACATCAATGATATCACAGGCATCCATCAGTTTGTCCTCATCCATGTATCTTTTCAGCCCATATTGCTCGGTTACCTGTTTGGCATTTTCATTGTTCGGGTCAAAAAAGCCCACCAGTTTCACTCCCTCTATCTCTTTCCAGTTGTTCAGGTGAAATTTGCCCAGATGGCCCACTCCAAAAACTCCTACTTTCAGCATAATAATGACTTTGTATAAGGCGGTAAATATAATTATTCGCCCGGTCTCTGCCTGTAACCGGATAAAGATGTGGATATTCTGTTCTGTCCTGTTCAGGCAAAGATCTCCAGCTCTTTTACCTGCGTCAGACTGCCATGCTGTAAAATAGTATTGGCACAGGCTTCTGCATGCGTTAATTCATAGCGGAAAAAGAAATGCATGGTATGGATCTTTCCTTCATAAAATACCTGTGTATTCCGGCTGAAATCTTTTTTAGCGAGTTTTTCTGCAGCTACTACCGCCTGTTTGAGCCATTGCCAGCCGATCACGATATAACCGGCCAGTTCCATAAATACAGTTGCATCGGACAGGTAGTTGTCTATTTGTCCCTTTCCGGCAAACCGGAACAGGTGCGCCAGTACGGTCTGTATCCGGTGCAGTTCCTGCTCCAGTGCTTCTGCTTTTGGCTGCAGGTCTGGATAAACAGCCGCCTGTTGTATGGTTTGCATGATCTCTGCTGCCAGCAGTTGCAGGGCTTTCCCATTCTCCATGGTGGCTTTTCTTCCGAGCAGGTCAAGGGATTGTATACCGGTAGTACCCTCGTACAGCGACATGATCTTCAGGTCGCGGTAATGCTGCTGTACCGGAAAATCGGTCGTAAATCCATACCCGCCCAGGGTTTGAATGGCCAGGGCCGCCGAGCGGCTTCCCTGTTCCGATGCATAGGTTTTTACGATAGGGGTGAGTATTTCCAGCAGTAAAAAATGCTTTTGTTTTTCTTCACCCGTTGTTACATGTGTCAGATCGTATAGGCGGTTACACTCCATGCCCAGCGATAAAGCGCCTTCGGCAATGGCTTTTTGAGTGAACAGCATCCTTTGCACATCCGGGTGGTTGATGATGAGGGTAGGCGGTTTGGTTGGATCCTTTTCACCGGCCGGTCTGCCCTGTGGCCTTTCCATGGCATACTGCAGCGATGCCTGGTAGGCGGCCATGGCCACCGATGCGGCACTTTGCCCTACGCTGATCCTGGCACCATTCATCATCTGAAACATATACGTGAGTCCTTTGTGCGGCTCGCCCACCAGGTAGGCATGGCAATCATCGTTGTCGCCGAAGGAGAGATGGGTAGTGGCATACCCTCTTTGTCCCATTTTCTGAAAATCACCCGCACAGTAAACGTCGTTGTATACGAGACTGCCATCGGGCTCAGGACGGAATTTCGGGATAATGAACAAGGAAATTCCCTTCACCCCTGCCGGTGCGCCCTCTATTCTGGCCAATGTGAGATGCACAAAATTATCGCAGGCTTCGTGCTGTCCGCCCGAGATAAAGATCTTCTGCCCTTTCACTGTATAGTATCCCTGATCAGTAGGTGAAGCACTGGTGGTGATATCGGATAAAGAACTACCCGCCTGCGGTTCGGTCAGGGCCATGGTACCCTGCCACTTGCCTGAAAAAATGTTGGGTACATAGGTTTCGATCTGCACCGTGGATCCGAAATTGAGGATCAGGCCTGCGGAGCCTGCTGATAAACCCGTATATCCTTCCACGCCGTTATTGGCTGCCTGGAAGAGGTGATGACCCGTACTGAAAATCATTTCCGGTAACTGCATGCCTCCCTGGTCAAAGGAAGCATATCCCCCGATCCAGTGTTGCTCTGCCGCTTTCTGAATAATGTTTTTTAATTGTGGATGTGTTTTTACGCCACCCTTACCATCGTAAAAGGCGGGTGTTTCATCCATCGCTTTGAAATAAGGGAACATCTCCTGCTCTGCCAGCAATTTGGCCGATTCAATGATCATCCAAGCCTGCTCCGCATCCAGGTGCGCAAAACGTTCATGCGTAAATAAGTCCTCCACACGATGAACATCAAACAACAAAAAACGGAGATGTTCCATACTGGTAAAACGTGCCATGGGGTTGATGGGTTTATTCGTTTGTTAGTCTATTTGTTTATTTGTTTATTGGTTTATTGGTCTATTGGTCTATTGGTTTATTCCATTCACTCATCCACTCATTCACTCATTCTCTCATTGCTTCTTCATGCCAGCAAACTGATCAGTTCCGCCGCATACGCAGGTTTATCGGCACCTTCCAGTTCAATGGTGCAGCTAAGGAATAATTTAACGGATCCATTGGGTTGTTCTTCTGCGCCAGTGAGTGTTGCTTTCATTCTGATCCGGCTTCCCTCGGGTACGGGCGAAATAAAACGGGCTTTGTTGATGCCGTAATTAAAAAAGGAAGACACATTCTCTACCTGTATCAGATCATAAAAGAAATGGGAAGCCAGCGACATGGTGAGATAACCATGTGCGATGGTTTTGCCGCCGGGCAGCAAGGCCTTCGCTTTTTCCGTATCGAGATGCACCCATTGAAAATCAAAAGTGGCTGCGGCAAAATCATTGATCATCTGTTGGGTTACGGTTAGCCAGGCACCCGGTCCAATCGTTTTCCCGATATGGTTTTTGATATCCGATAGTCCATTAATTACCAGCACCTGTTTTGCTGTCTCAACTTGTGTGGCTATTTCTTTTTTGGGTGAGGGAGGAGGAGCTGTTGTGATAACTTCTTCCCAGTTACCCACTTTCACTACCGCTTTTCCTTTGATCTTACGGTCGATCAGGTCCCGGATCGATTCCGCGGCCTCATGCAGCGTATAGATGCGGTGAATATGTTGGCTGATCTTTCCCTGTTGTAGCCATTGCAGTAATTGGCCGAGGTTCTGCCTGCTTTTTACCGGTTCTCTCTCTGCAAAACTTCCCCAGAAAACGCCCATTACGGCACAGCCTTTCAGCAAGGGCAGGTTAAAGGGTAATTGGGGAATCTGGCCCGAGGCAAAACCTACTACAAGATAACGGCCTTTCCATGCAGTAGAACGCAAAGCCTGTTCAGCAAGAGGGCCACCGATGGGGTCATAGACTACATCCACCCCTTTATCGCCGGTAATTTCTTTGATCCTGGTACGCAGATCGTCCACGCTGTAATTGATCAGAAAATCGGCTCCTTTCTCTTTGCACAAAGCCAGTTTCTCTTCTGTGGATGCGGCAGCTATTACAGTAGCTCCCATCAGTTTGGCCAGTTCCACCGCTGCAATACCTACACCGCCGGCAGCGCCCAGCACCAGTATCGTTTCGCCGGCTTGCAGGTTGGCACGATCCAGTAAAGCATGGTAAGAAGTGCCATAATTGTAGAGGGTAGTAGCGGCGGTGATATAATCCATAGCCGCTGGTATCGGGAAAACCTTTCGGCTATCTACCACCACTTCTTCAGCAAATCCGCCCCAGCCGCATAGAGCCAGTACACGGTTGCCGGGTTGCAGATGTGTTACTTTATCGCCCACCGCCGTTACCACACCCGATACTTCACCCCCGGGCGAAAAGGGCAGGACAGGTTTGAACTGGTATTTGTTCTGTATGATCAGGGCATCAGGAAAATTAACACCACAGGCTTTTACGGTAATCAACACATCTTTTTCTGCAGGAACAGGTGCAGGCGTTTCGGTATATACCAGTGTTTCCGGTAACCCGTATTGTTGACAGAGCAGCGCTTTCATATAAACAGGTTTGGTGCCTGTATACTGAATTTACAATGATTCGCTGAAAAGAGCGGGTTCTGTTTTATTTTTATCGTTCAACGCTTCCCATGCTCAAAAACAAGATCCGTTACTGGTGCCAGCAACTGATCGGTCTCGACCGTTACCTGTTTCTGTTTGCCCGGCTCACGATTTTCCGGATCCGGTATCTTGGGTATGAAAAAGAATTCCGCTGTTTTATGCGTTTACTTCCCCCAAGGGGGATCGTGCTGGATATCGGTGCCAATATTGGTGTAATGTCTGCGGTGCTGGCCCTGAAATTTCCCCGGTCTGAAGTGGTTGCATTTGAACCGGTACCCCTTACTGCGGATGTTCTGCGAAAAGTGACAGCGCATTTTGGACTTACCAATGTTCAGATCTTTCAGACGGCATTGGGCGAAACTGAGGGCGAGATTACCATGCTGACCCCGTTGGAAGACAAGGCTGTTATGCATGGATTGAGTCATGTATGGCAAAAGCCCGAAAGAACTGCCCCGGCTGATGTATTTACGGTGCCTATCACCACTCTTGATCAGCTGCCGCTATTACAAAAGGGTGGAAAGATCACTGCCATCAAGATCGACGTTGAAAACTTTGAATATTATGTGTTGAAAGGTGGCAGACAGCTTTTGCAAAAGCATCACCCCATGGTATTCGCAGAATTATGGAATGACGCCAGAAAAACGCAGTGTATCACTTTGATGGAGGAACTGGGTTATACCGTTAAGATCTGCCATAAGGGAGCACTCGCCGATTACAGAGGGGAAGATGTGTTGAATTATTTCTTTCTCCACTTGTAAACAAAATCGTCAATATATTATAATTAATCGGCATTCTTTTCGGGCATATACTTTTTTGTACTCCGTTAACGTTCTAATAAGGATATATTTTTACTTTCGCCGCTTGGTAAAAAGAAGTAATTTCATTTCGCTGAATATTGCACTTTTGCCGATGCCGGAAAATGATAGTATAACCGGTGATTAACCAACCAGAAAACAGATGATCAAGAAAGTACTTTGTGTAGATGATGATACAATTTCTTTAACCATCTCTCAGCTATTGCTGAAGAGAACAGGTTTTGCGCAGGAAGTGCATACGGCCATCGACGGGAGTGAAGCATTGGAATATTTTGAACGCTTATTTGCAGAAGAACCTGATCCGGTGGCAGCAGCTCCGGAGCTGATTCTGCTCGATATCAATATGCCTGTAATGAATGGGTGGGAATTTCTCCAGGAATACAATCCCCGATTCCGCGATAAGCTGACCAATACCCATATTGTGATCCTTTCTTCCACCATTGATCCGGAAGATTTTGCCCTCGCCAAACAATACCCCGTGGTAGCTCAGTTCATCAGTAAACCACTCAGCGTAGAGAACCTGGAAGAACTGAAATCACATCCGGTTATGCAACCGTTTTTTCCTGAATCCTGAATCTTTTCGTAACTAAAGTAAGGAATGCCGGGCATGCTGCCGGGTGATTTCCTGTGCCGTAAAACCTATTTAGCTGTCTTGCCAGGAGGGAAATAAAAAAGCTTTGTAGGGAATTATTCTCACCCTACAAAGCTCGTGTAGCATCCTGCTACGGGGTTTTCCAAGGATTTGACTGGTGTACGCCCTGTAAAAGCGGCCAGTCTGTTTCAGATCTTTACAAAGGATAATTGAATATTACTCCCATTATAACCAGAACCAGGTTCTTTGTTTAATGTGATAACGTAAAGTAACGAACTAATACCAGCCCTTCCAATAAGAGCTTTGTGGTATTTCAGGTAAGGAATAGGCAGGTAAAATGTAAGGATTATACTACACCGCGCTGCCTGGTCAGTTAGGGCAGGATTGGGCGGCATAAAACCCTGATTGACACATTTATCCCAATTATTCGGTAGCTATTCAATGTTTTAATACATTGGTTCCATGAAAACAAACCAATTCTATCTGCGCCCCGGCTTTGTCAGGCACCTGGCCGGTTTTTGTATGTTATCGCTGGTTCTCGCATCCAATAGCGTTTCTGCCCAGTTGCAGGACCCCGTTGTAGAAAAGATCCTGCAAGAGGGAAATACCAACTCTCAACTGGAAAAAATGGCCCATGAGCTGTTCGACAGGATTGGCCCCCGTTTAGTGGGCACCCCCCAGATGCAAAAGGCCAACGATTGGGCCGTTGCCAACTATACCAACTGGGGCATCCCTGCCCGCAATGAAAAATGGGGCGAATGGAAAGGATGGGAAAGAGGGGTAACACATATTGATATGGTATCTCCCTGGGTAAAAAGCCTGGAAGGTACCCAGCTGGCATGGAGTCCTTCTACCAAAGGCAAAGCCGTTTCTGCAGAACTGATCATTATACCTGACCTGGCCGATTCACTGGCTTTTGCGGCCTGGCTGCCTTCTGTAAAAGGGAAGTTTGTAATGGTATCGATGGCGCAACCCACCGGCCGGCCCGATCAGAACTGGCAGGAGTTTGCTACCAAAGAATCCTTCGATAAAATGAAAGCCGCCCGCGCGGCACAAACAGATGCCTGGGCCAAACGCATCAAAAAAACCGGTTATTCTGCACGTATGCTTCCTATCATACTGGAGAAAGCCGGAGCGGCCGGTATCGTGGCCAGCAACTGGTCGCAGGGTTTTGGTGTGAACAAGATCTTCAGTGCCTACACACAGAAGATTCCTACGGTTGATATTGCGCTGGAAGATTATGGTTTGCTGTATCGTTTGGTAGAATCAGGAGATCAGCCCACGATCAGTGTTCGTGCCGATTCCAAACACACAGCCATGGTGCCTGCTTACAATACCATTGCAGAGATCAAAGGAACCGAAAAACCGGATGAATATGTGATGCTTTCTGCACATTTTGATTCATGGGATGGCGGAACCGGTGCTACCGATAATGGAACCGGTACACTGACCATGATGGAAGCTTTGCGAATCCTGAAAAAAGTATATCCTAACCCCAAAAGAACCATCCTGGTAGGTCATTGGGGAAGCGAAGAGCAGGGACTGAACGGTTCCCGCGCCTTTGTAGAAGATCATCCGGAAGTGGTGAATAAACTGCAGGCTTTGTTTAACCAGGACAATGGTACCGGCCGTATCGTTAATTTATCCGGCCAGGGTTTTCAGCATGCAGGTGAATTTTTAACCCGTTGGCTCGCAGCGGCACCCAAAAGTATGCGTGATTCGATCAGAACCACTTTCCCGGGTACACCCGGAGGCGGCGGATCTGATTTTGCTTCTTTTGTAGCGGTAGGCGCACCCGGCTTTTCGTTGGGTGCATTGAACTGGTCTTATTTCAATTATACCTGGCATACCAACCGCGATACCTATGATAAAGTAGTATTTGATGATCTGCGTAACAACGCATTACTCACTGCCATCCTCGTTTATATGGCCTGTGAAGATCCGAACACCTTCCCCAGAGAGAAAGCCATACTGCAGAACGACCGCAGCGGAAGACCCGCTACCTGGCCCGCACAGGTGAAAGCGATCCGCAAAGGACCTGTGGCACCGGTGAATTAATTGCGCGAACGAATGAATTCGAAAAGCCTCCAGATTGGGGGCTTTTTTTTATGGAACAGAAGAACAGATGAACAAGGAACAGATGAACGGAGGAAGTGAATATCGAATATCGAATCCCGCCGGGGCGGGAAATATCGAACGCCGAACATAGAACATAAGACATAGAACAAAGAACACAGAACAGAAAGATGCGCTGTTTAAAAGAGGGAAAGCTGGGATTGGTTTTTTGCGAGGGGCTTTTTAACCGGGGTTACGGAACGTTGCGTGTTGGGGAAAATTTCGTAGACGCCGGTTTCCTGGTAGCGGGAGGCTACGATGATCTGGGTGTGGCCGGCATGTGGTTGAAACAATTCTTCCACGAGTTGGGGATGGTTATTGTTTTTGGAGAGATGCGCGAGCAGCAGGTGACTAAGGAAAGCAGGTTTATGTGTAAGAAAAAGTTGTAAGGCCTGCTCGTTGGATAAATGGCCTTGTCCGCCGCTGATTCTTTTTTTGAGATGGTAAGGATAGTTGCCTTTCTCCAGCATGCCTGTATCATAATTAGCTTCGAGAAAAGCGGCATGGCATTGTTTGAAATAACGGATCAACTGATCGCAGCTGATCCCGAGATCAGTGAATACACCCACATTTATTTTTTCTGCGCTCACGAGAAAACTGTGTGGGTCTGCTGCATCATGAAATTTGGGAAAAGCCGTTACCGATAATGCCCCGATGGAAATGGCTTCGTGCGGGCGGAAGGAGCGGATCAGTTCTTCCTCGATCGGGATCCGGCCATTGGCATGTGTAGCGGGGGTGATGTATACGGGTAAACGGAATTTTTTGGAGAGGCCGGGTACGCCGGTGATATGGTCGCCATGTTCGTGCGAAACAAAAATGGCTTTAACAGTGGCCATATCGAGGCCCGAGCGTTTCATCCGTTTCTCTGTTTCGCGGCAGGAAATGCCGGCATCAATCAACACCGCTTCCCGGCCATTACCTACATAATAGCAATTGCCATTGCTGCCGGAATTGAGGGAACAGATGAATAGAGACATAACCGTTCAAAAGTAATCCGAATAGCCGGATTAATGTACTTCTGTTAACGGTCTTTGCAGTCCATATTATTCACACATGGCTGCGAGGAACAGTAAGGGGTATCAGTTGGCAGAAAGTGGAATCTGTTGCTGTTTTATTGCCTCTCTGCGGGGTGCACCCCCTTTTTCAAGCACGGCAAGTAACTGGGCCACATTACCGATCTGCTCCTGCTCGTTCTGTGCAATGGATACGCGCCATTTGCTTTCTACAGCATTCAGCAGGTACAGCATTTCCCAATCGGCCAGTTGCAGGTCGCGTTTCAGGTCTGTTTGCGGATCAACAAGGGTAGTGTTGATATTGAGTTTCTTTTTCAGTATTTTCTGTATGCCAATGAGTAAGGGCTGCATATGGTTTGGTTTACACTATCAGGAAAGAACCATCATAGACCAAAAACGTTGCCAAAGGCTTATTAAGATACTGTTAAAAGGAAATTTCAGGTTGTGAGCCACACAAAAAAACACCCGGAGAACGGGTTAGGTTCTTCCGGGTGCGATATACGATGCGTTTGTAACGCTTAGTTTTTCTTAGGGGCGGCCTGTTGTACAGGAGCTGCGGCTTTGGCGGCTGCGGTAGCTGGTGCTGTTTTTACCTCACCTTTAATGATCAACACTTTCTGGTTAGGGTTGGCATTGGAAACAACGGTGATGGTTTTGGTAAATACACCCATGGTAGCTGCATTATAGGTTGCTTTAATGGTAGCGGTACCTCCTGGTTTGATGGGTTCTTTGGGCCATTCAGGTGTGGTACAACCGCAGGAAGCATTCACTGCACTCAGGATCAGGGGTTCTGTTCCGGTATTTTTAAAACTGAATACATGACTTACAGGTGTGCCCTGAGGGATGCTGCCAAAATCATAGGTGTCGGCAGTAAAAGTGAGGGCAGCTTTACTGGTACTGGCCGCGGGTGCCTGAGCAGCGGTAGTTTGCGCATAACTTGTTGAAAGACCCACACAAAGTAGGAGGGTAACTCCTGCTAATATCTTTTTCATAGTTTGTTTATTTAGCGGAAAGATAAAGATTTTTTGGAATCTGCTGCTTACGGCGGCTGACTATATGCCGGTTAAGGATAATTTAATCGGTAAAGGCAGGCTGGTTTACGATTCTTTTCCACTGCCTTTGAACTGGTGAATGGTTTCTTTGAACAGCACATTAAAAGTGGTGAGCGAACCGTATCCGGCGGTGATATATTGCTGCAATTCCACTTTCTCCGCATCTGTCAGCACTTTGTGTGCGTTGATCTTCTGTTCTATCAGGCGTAACCTGTCGCGCAGCATCACGATCTTATGAAAAAAAACTTCAATGGGAACTTCTTTGGCCTGTAAACTGTTGTCCTGGGGTTTCAGTACCAGGGTGCCATCGTTCCATTTGGTAGCCATGGGCACCAGTTGAAATTCATGGAGGCGTTGGGTGAGTACATGGTCCAAGGCCTGTTCTATATCCGCGAGCGAAATTCCGCCTGACTCACTGCTGTTGCCGTTGTTTTCCAAAACGGTTAGTTCCGTATAGTCTTTGGCAATGGTTTTGGCAGTATTGGCCGTTTTGAACCAGATGGTATAAAATTCGCTGGCAGTCTCTACCACTACGCCTTTGCCGTAATGCGGGTGATTCACTCTTGCTCCGATACCCAGTGTTTCCATATCCATTATTTTGAATGGCAAACTACAACATTCCTGCTAAACACATCGCTGCCAAACAGTCTCATCCTGTTACAAAAAAGCCTGCTGTCAGGCATAACAGCAGGCTTTTATAAAATACGTTTTACAGCATTATTTAATGCTCACCGGAACATCTAGGTTCTCCCAGCTTAACACAAACCCATTTGCATTGATGGTGTATACCAAACGCTCATTCATGGTTGCTGATTTGGCAGGTTTTACCGTTACACGCAATACATCTTTTGCAGGATCAGCGGTAGTTTCGCCCTGGCGGGTAATGCCCCACTGGCCGGTTTGTGAATTGATGATGATGGTCCACTCGCTTTCGCCAGGAATGGCATAAATACTGTATTTACCGGCAGCCAGGGCTTTGCCTTCTACGGTAATGTCTTTATCCGTTTCCAGTACAGTGGCCTGGTTGGCACCGGCACGCCATGTTTTGCCATAAGGTACCAACGCACCCCAGATAGCTCTTCCTTTTACAGAAGGACTGCTGTACTTGATTGAAATATTGGCGCCGTTAATATTGCCGGTAGCGGTAGCAGCCGGACTTGCCTGCGACCAACCTACAGTTGCCATACAGGTAAGCGCCAAACCCAGAAACAGGGATCTGATAAATGTTGTTCTTTTCATAAGGATGATTTTTTAATCGTTTACATTTTTCGGGATAGGGAAATTACAGGATTCTCTACAGGGATTTCGTTTTTTTATATAAATGGCAAGAAGGCGATGAGGCTGATTTATATTATCTTGTTGTTACCAAAACCCATTGTATGTTGCCTGCCTTACACCGAAACCTGTTTATTGCCGTTTTGTTTTGCGGTGTTTCTTGCGCCATGGCGCAAAATACCTTACAGCAATACCAGTCTGTTAATTTCTCCAAAGTGCGGATCATGGATAATTTCTGGCGTCCCAAGCTGGAGAAGGTATCTACCGTTACTATACCGGTATGTATCGACCAGACCGAAGTAAAAACACCGCGCATCCGCAATTTTGAAATTGCAGCAGGTAAGCGGAAAGGAAAATTTGAAGGAATCTTTTACGATGACTCGGATGTGTTCAAAGCACTGGAAGCCATTGCTTACTCCTTAAAGAACCATCCCGATGCCGCACTAGAGAAAAAGGCCGACGACTGGATAGACCTGATCGCGGCGGCACAATTGCCCGACGGATATATTAACACCTATTATACGCTGCAGTTCTTAGACAAACGCTGGACGGACATGAGCATGCACGAAGACTATAACGGCGGCCACCTCATAGAAGCTGCTGTTGCCTATTTCGACGCTACCGGCAAACGGAAATTACTGGATGTGGCCATCCGCTTTGCGGATCATTTTGACTCATTGTTTGGTCCGGGTAAAAGAGACTGGGTTACCGGTCACCAGGAACTGGAACTGGCTTTGGTGAAACTGTACTCCAACACCAAGCAAAAAAAATACCTGCAACTGGCCGACTGGTTATTGAGTGAACGCGGACAAAAAAAAGCCGTAGGGTATACCTGGACGGACTGGAAAGACACGGCCTATGCGCAGGATAGCAAACCGGTTCGGGAGCAGAAAGAAATTACCGGCCATGCCGTGCGTGCCATGTACATGTACACCGGTGCGGCAGATGTAGCGGCACATACCGGCGACCAGGGATATATGCAGGCGATGAAAACTGTGTGGGAAGATGTGGTGTACCGCAATATGTATATTACCGGTGGTATTGGTTCGTCGGGCAGTAATGAAGGGTTTTCTGTTGACTACGATCTGCCTAATGAAAATGCCTATTGCGAAACCTGTGCATCGGTGGGCATGGTTTTATGGAACCAGCGCATGGGTATGTTAACCGGCGAGGGAAAATACATCGATGTACTCGAGAAGAGTTTATATAATGGTGCATTGGATGGGATTTCACTGGCAGGCGATAAATTCTTTTACGGCAATGTACTGGCCTCTAACGGCAAGCAGGCCAGAAGGGATTGGTTTGGTACGGCCTGTTGTCCGGCCAACATTGCAAGATTGATCGAGTCGCTGGGTAATTATATATATGGGTACAACAATAACAGTATCTGGGTAAATCTGTTTGTGGGTAGCCAGACCGAAATCGGGTTGAAGAACCAGCAAGTGGTTATCCAGACACAGACCAATTATCCCTGGGAGGGAGCCGTGGGAATTCTTGTATCGCCGCAGAAAAAAGAACGGTTTGCTTTGCGGGTACGTTATCCGGGCTGGGTATCTGGCGAAGCCGTTCCCGGTGGTTTGTATACCTACGAAAATAACAAACAGCATTCTTTAACACTGCTCAGCATCAATAACCAGCCCGTAAAATATACGATAGAGAACGGATACCTGGTGATAGACCGCGAATGGGCACCGAATGACCAGGTGTCGATCTCTTTCCCGATGGATATCAGGAGAGTGTACAGCCGGTCGGAAGTAAAAGCCAATGTGGAAAGAGTGGCCCTGCAACGCGGACCGCTGATATACTGTGTAGAAGGAACCGATAATGATGGCAAAGCGCTGAATATTGTGTTACCCAAAACGGCACAGGTGGTTACGGCCAAACAACAGGTGCTTACAGAAAATGTGGTTTCACTGGAAGCCGAAGCAACTGTTTTGTCGGTGATGCCCGGTGGAGAGAATGTGCAGGCCGTAAAAAAGAAGATCAGGGCGGTTCCTTACTATACCTGGAATAACCGGGGGGCGGGGCAGATGCTCGTTTGGCTGCCGCAAAGGATTCTCGACATCAAGATCAATTGAACCTCAACACTTACGAAAACGGTGTAGTAAAAAAACATTGCTAACACTAGTAAAAACCGTAGAAACGGGTTATTTTTAAAACAGGTACTACTAACTATCTACTAAACAAGCCATATGAAACCTGCCGAACAAAGTCCAGCAGCCCCAGAACTGTCGCCCCTGCAAAGTCTTGACCATTGGGAAGAGGATATACTGGAGCGTTATCCGGATCCCGAATCCATTGCACAGGGCAAGGAAACTACTGAGTACAGAAACTATGAAGATCCCAAACGTGAAACCGTTAAAGAGTTTTACCGTTTGAACCATACCTACCAGACCTATGATTTTGTGCAGGAGAAAAGAGCCGATTACCTGCGTTTCAATAAAAAGAAAATGCCGGTATGGGCCGCTTTTGATTTTCTGAATGAGCTGGTGGATGATTCGGATCCTGATACTGACCTGGATCAGCTGCAACACTTACTGCAAACCTCTGAAGCTATCCGTGCCGATGGTCACCCGGACTGGATGGTGCTGGCCGGATTAATGCATGATATGGGAAAAGTGCTTTGTCTTTTCGGAGAGCCCCAGTGGGCGGTGGTAGGAGATACTTTCCCTGTTGGATGTGCCCACTCGGATAAGATCGTGTACCCTGAATTTTTTGCCGCCAATCCGGATGCGGCCGATGAACGCTATAATACCAGGTATGGTGTGTATGAGGCTAACTGCGGACTGGACAACGTAACCATGTCGTGGGGCCATGATGAGTATGTATACCACATGATGAAACCTTATTTACCCGAGCCGGCTTTGTATATGCTGCGGTACCATTCTTTTTATGCGCAGCACAGGGAACATGCGTACGACCACCTGATGAGTGCCCACGACCAGGAAATGTTCAAATGGGTAAACCTGTTTAATCCCTATGATCTTTACTCTAAAAACCCAACACCACCCAACTGGAATGAGTTGCGTGGTTATTATGAGCAACTGGTAAAGAAATACCTGCCCGAAGAACTGATGTTCTGACTGAAATAAATAAACTAACCCATGCAAACCCCTGGTAATTTTCCGGGGGTTTTGTTTGATAAGCGCTCAATAGGGAAAGAACGTATGAAAATAAACGGTGCAGGAATTTTGTAAACAGTATATTTATCTTCACAGAAAACCTGTTGGAACTGATTATCTGATTAACCCATAAAAGTCTGCTGATGCATAGCTTACAGATGGCTGATTATATTGTTTTCTTTATCTATTTTATCGTGGTATCCGGGTATGGATATTATATCTACCAGAAAAAGAAATCGGCTACCACTTCTTCCAAAGATTTTTTCCTGGCCGAGGGCTCGCTTACCTGGTGGGCCATCGGGGCCTCGCTGATTGCTTCCAATATTTCTGCGGAACATTTCATTGGCATGTCCGGGTCGGGTTTTGCATTGGGGTTGGCTATATCTACCTATGAGTGGATGGCTGCTGCCACGCTGATCATTGTGGCGGTATTTATTATCCCGCTGTACCTGAAGAACAAGATCTTTACCATGCCCCAGTTCCTGGCAAAAAGGTATAACGATACGGTTAGCACCATCATGGCCGTATTCTGGTTGCTCGTATACGTATTTGTGAATCTCACTTCGATCATTTACCTGGGAGCACTGGCCATTTCTTCCATTTCCAATATCGATTTTGGCTGGTGTATCGTAGGGTTGAGTCTGTTCTCCATCGTTGTTACACTGGGTGGTATGAAAGTAATTGGTTACACAGATGTGTTCCAGGTATTTGTATTGATCGTGGGCGGTTTGGTAACGACTTATCTCGCACTCACATTATTGTCGGAAAGTTTTGGTTTTGGCAAGGATATCTGGAAAGGATTATCAGTGCTGCGCAAAGAAGCGCCAACGCATTTTCACATGATCTTTCAGAAAGGAGATCCGTATTATAAAGAATTGCCGGGTTTGTCTGTATTGATCGGAGGCATGCTTATTAATAACCTTGCGTATTGGGGCTGTAACCAATATATTGTACAAAGGGCATTGGGTGCCGATCTGCAGACGGCGAGAAAGGGGATCCTGTTTGCGGCTTTTTTGAAGTTACTCGTACCGGTGATCGCCGTGCTGCCGGGTATTACCATGTATGTATTGCACCAGAAAGGATTGTTTCAGGCAGAAATGAGTGATGCGGCTGGTGTGATCAAACCCGATCATGCCTATCCCACACTGATGAATCTCTTGCCTGCCGGGTTAAAAGGTGTTGCGTTTGCGGCCTTAACGGCTGCCATCGTAGCCTCCCTCGCCGGTAAGGCCAATAGTATCTCCACGATTTTTTCACTGGATATTTACCAGAAGTATTTCAATAAAACGGCGTCCGAAAGAAAGCTGGTACTGGTGGGCCGATGGGCGGTGATTATATCGATGACGGCTGCGGCCATTGTAACACCGGCTTTACGTTCGCTGGACCAGGCTTACCAGTTCATTCAGGAATATGTGGGCTTTGTATCGCCCGGCGTACTGGCTATTTTTCTGCTGGGATTTTTCTGGAAAAAAACAACCGCCAATGCGGCCATTGCCGGGGCTTTGCTAACCATTCCGGTATCAACAGTGCTGAAGTTTTTGCCCGTCTGGACCAGCGGGGCTTTCCCGGATTATCCGTTCCTTGACCGGATGACCATTACATTTTTTGTGGTGGCCATTGTGATGATCCTGATCAGCCTGTTAAAGCCACGCCCGGCAACAGATCATCATGCCATTGTGGTGGATACATCCCTGTTCAGGGTTACCACCGGTTTTGTAATCGGCTCAGTAATCATTTGCGGAATACTGGCCGCATTGTATACCGTTTTTTGGTAAAGAACCCGGAACAGGCCGGGAGTGGAATATCGTCTGGTCATCCAATCATTTTTGAACAGGTATCATTGATATGAGTAAACATCCCCTCAACCTCGCCCTTCGTTTTCTGCTTGAGCTGGTTTCCTTATGCATTATCGCCACCTGGGCCTGGACCTTTCACCAGGGCATTTACCAGTGGGTGGCTGTGATCTTCTATCCCGCGATAGCGGCAGCCGCCTGGGCTATTTTTAAAGTGGAGGGCGAAGATGGAAAAGTACTGGTGGCCGTAAGCGGCATTACCCGTTTGTTGATCGAAATCCTGTTTTTTTCTACGGCGGCAAGGATGTTGTACCAGTTACATAGCGGCAGGTTGTATTCCTTTTATGTATTATTTTTAATGGTGCATTACGCGGTTTCTTACGACAGGGTGTTTCGTTTATTAAGAAAGACACAGTAAACCCATTATACCATGTTCTTAGGACATTTTGCAGCGGCTTTTGCCGCCAAGAAAGCAGCCCCGAACGTTTCGCTGGGCACCACCATTTTTGCAGCGCAGTGGTTAGATCTTTTATGGCCGGCCTTACTGCTTACCGGTACAGAAACAGTGGCGTTGGCAGCACCGGGGTCTCCGGTTCCACTTTCATTTACGCATTATCCTTTGTCGCACAGTTTACTGGCTGTGATAGGCTGGAGTATGCTTTTCGGTGGATTGTATTTTCTGTTTTCCCGTAACCAGCGGGGCGCATTTGTGGTAGGACTGCTGGTGTTGAGCCATTGGGTGCTGGACTGGCTGGTGCATATTCCCGACCTGCCCATTGCAGCTTTTACAGATTACAAAGCCGGATTGGGTTTGTGGAAC
>SCVK01000555.1 GCA_004297075.1 Chitinophagaceae bacterium | reverse complement strand
ACGCAGGCAGCGATACTGCAGCGCAACAGCAATGCGCCGACGAATTCCAGCAGAACGTCGAGAACCAGTACGGCGACTCGACACCGAACTGAGTCGCGGCCGATTCACTCAGCCGCGGACGTCCCGTCGGCGCAGCGCGATGCTTCCGGCACCGCCTGCGGCGGCGGCGACAGCGACGAGCCACAGCGAGGGCAGCACCGAGAACTCTCCACCCGGCAGCTTGGGCAGGTGGGTGAACGGCGAGATGTCCTGTGACCACTGGGGCAGCCCGACCACCGCCCCGATCTGCCCCAGGGCAACGAAGCCGCCGAGGACCGCCCACAGGACGGTCGCGAATCGAGGGACAGCGCCGAACAATGCCACGCCGATGGCCGTCACCACCCACACGGCCGGGAGCTGAGCCAGAGCGCCGACCACGGCGGACGGCAGTTCGCGCGACATGTCGCCGGTTGCCGACCCGTACGTCAGCCCGATGGTGTGGCCGACAACCAGCAGTAGCCACACCGGGCCGAGGACGGCGAAGAGTAGATACCCCGCCGCCCACCGACGGCGCGACATACCGGTGGCCAGCACGATCTCGGCCAGACCCGACTCTTCCTCGCTGTGCAGACGTAGCACGGCCGACGCGGAATAGGCCGCCACCATGATGCCGACCATGCTCAGCACGACGGCGATGAACGACTGTTCGATCGTGGTGCCGCCGAACTTGCCCAGTGCGTCGCTGATGGCGGCGCTGCTGCCGAGTTGATCGCCGATGCCGTCCGTGGACGATCCGATCGCGATACCGAACAGGGCGAGGCCGACGGTCCAGACGACGGTGGTTCCGCGAGAGAGTCGCCACGCGAGGGCGACGGGACCGGACAGTGACGGAACGGCAGCCACCCGGCCGCGGCGTTCGGCCCGCAGACCACTGCCGAGATCGCGTCGATTCGCTGCCACGAACGCTGCGGCGACGAACGCCGTAGCGGTCGCCAGCGACAGCAACAGCGGCCACCACCGTTCGTCGGCGAACGGTCGCACCTGCGCCGACCACCCGATCGGCGAGAACCACGACAGGGTTCCCGAACCGATGTCTCCGATCGCTCTGAGAACGAACGCTGCGGCCAACACGCCGAGGGCATAGCCGCGAGCCGCGCGAGCCCCGGACGCCACCTGTGCTGCCAGCCCCGCGCAGCCGACGAACACGGCACCGACGACGACGATCGAGGCCCCGAACGCGACGCTCCCGGCCACCGGCAGACCGAATG
>SCVK01000365.1 GCA_004297075.1 Chitinophagaceae bacterium | reverse complement strand
ACCCTTCACCAGGTAAAAACCTACCCAGAACCAGCCGAACTGCTCTTTTAAGGCACCGGTTATATTGGCCAGGTTGGCCACCAGGTCGGGTTCGCCATCGATCAATGCTTTGATCTGGGGAATGAGTGTCTGGTACTGTTCTGCTTTTGTTCCTTTGCTGATAGAGAGATCTTCTGCCATACTGCAAAATTATAGGAAGCCGGTTAATATGCTACCGGATGTATTTTCCGATTACCGGTAATTTTTTGAACTCTTTTTTCTCTATCAACAAAATAAACCAGCACCAGGCAGCTAAAAAAACGCAACCCAGGCTAAGACTGAAGTAGGTATGCGGGATAAAATAAGTGATGCCTTTGTGCATGAAAAACAGGATCAGCACAATCACGCCATAAGCGATCAGCTTTTTGGTAACATAGGGAACGGGGTACACTTTCTGTCCCCAGCGGTAACTGATCACCATCATGGTACCATAACAAAAGAAAGTGGCCCAGGCGCCTGCCATATAACCGATATAGGGGATGAGCAGGTAATTCAATCCAATGGTGATGGCCGTGCCGATCAATGTAATATAAGTGCCGGCAATGGTGCGGTTGCTGAGTTTGAACCAGATACTCAGGTTGTAATAAATACCGAGAAAGATATTGGCCAGCAAAAGAATCGGTACAATGGCTAAGCCTACCCGGTAGGCAGGTCCGATCATTCTTGACCAGATGGGGAGGAACAGGCTTACCGCGAGGAACATGGTAGTAACCACGATCACGAAAAATTTCATTACCCGTGCATAGGTTTTCTGCGGATTTTGCCCCTCTGCCTGTTTGAAAAAGAAAGGCTCGGCACCCATGCGGAATGCCTGTACAAAGAGAGTGATCAGCAATGATAATTTATAACAGGCATTGTAAATACCTACCTGTTCATTACGGAATTCATCAGTTCCGGGTAACCAGGCTTTTAACATCAGCCTGTCGAAGGTTTCGTTGATGATACCACCCAGACCCACGATCACCAATGGCAGTGCATATACCATCATTTCCTTCCATAGTTTCCCGTCAAAACGGAAACGTACCATAGCAATCTCTTTGCTTAACAGCAATAAAGTAACGAGGCTCTGTACCACATTGGCCAGTACTACATAAACGATCGGGTTCTGGTTATTATCATAGAAACGGCCCACCCAATGTAATGGATCCTTTGCTATTTCTGTGGGACAATAATATACGAAGAACCAAACCAGCAGGAGATTGATAAAGATGCCGATCACCCTTACAAATGCATATTTAATGGGTCTTTCTTCCTGCCTTAACCTGGCAAAGGGAATTACCCCCAGTGTATCAATGGCAATGATAGCAATGGTGAGTATGGCTATCACCGGTATATCTGCAAACCCAACAATACTGCCCAGCCATTCCCTGTTGAACCATAGGATCGCTGAAAAAATAATTGTTGTAAACAGGATGGAAAGAAAAGAAGTACTGTAAATCGTTTTTTTATATTCCTGCTTGGCCGAAAAACGGAAATAGGCGGTTTCAAAACCATAGGTAAATAACACACTTAAAACAGGAATCGCGGAGTACAACAAACTCTGCCTGCCGAAATCGGCCGTTTTTACATGACTCGAATAGGTAAGCAAAGGTGCCAACAGGTACCCCAGAAACCTGGCAGCAATAGAGCTGAGTCCATACCACATCGTTTGTCCGGCCAGTTTCTTTATTCCGCTCAAGGGGTGGTTGGTTTATTTGTTGATTGGTTTATTTGTTTGTTGGTATGCTTCTTCACTCATCACTTACGTCTTACGATTAACGATTCACGTCTCACATCCCCCGCGCTAAAGTAACAAAACTGCCGCTTACTGGTGAATATCTGCAGGAGGATTTGTATTCATGCCTGTTCCAGGTGGGGCAAAACGGGGATCTTTCAGAAAACTGGAATCAGTGAGGGTGAAAAGGAAGGCCGTTAACTGACCTATTTCGTAATTGGATAAAGCCAGTTTTCGGCCGAGCAAAGAATCTGTAGTACTGCTCACTACCATATTCTTCCGGTAATGTTCAAATACATTCATGAGCGAGAAGAAACGTCCATCGTGGCCGAAAGGGAAAGTGACTGCTACGTTCCGCA
>SCVK01000364.1 GCA_004297075.1 Chitinophagaceae bacterium | reverse complement strand
ATCCCGTCATAAACAGAGAGGTGTCCGAGTGGTTGAAGGAGCACGCCTGGAAAGTGTGTATACGGGAAACCGTATCGAGGGTTCGAATCCCTTCCTCTCTGCCAAAATCAATTAAGTAAGATATACTTAAAGCTGAAAAGCCTGCAAAATCAAGTGTTTGCGGGCTTTTTGCTTTTTAGCCTTACCCGTATTTACCCCACTTTATGGCCTAGTTGCCGGAGTAATTCGTGGAGTAGTGCTAAACTTTACTACTACTCCGGCTACTTTACACAAACGACTCGTTATTAACACTTTATAAGAGCTGAGCTATTTAGTTCACCACGCCCGAAGCGTAATTTTATCATCTTTTAAGTGGAGTAATTATGGAAAAAAGTTTTGGTCTACATTTTCACCTCAAAAAATGTATAAATAATGAGAATGAATTTCCCATTTACATGCGAATAACCGTTAATGGAGATTATAGGGAAATAAGCGTTAAAAGGAAATGTGATCCTGCTAAGTGGAATGTTGGTGCTGGTAGAGTAGACGGGAAAACTGAGTTTGCCAAAGCGCTTAATTCATTTCTAGATGTTTTGCAACGAAAAGTTTATGATGCCCGTGTAAACCTGCTTGAAAATGATCATCCGGTCACCGCAGAAAATATTAAAACCCTTCTATTAGGAAAGGAGATCAGTGTTCATAATTACATGCTGATGGAAGTCTTTAAGCATCACAATGATCAGATGGCGGCACTTGTGGGAATTGAATACGCAGCAGGAACGCTTGAACGCTATACTACATCCTTTAATCATACCCGGTCCTTTCTTGAATGGAAGTATCAGGTTACGGATATGGACATTGCCAAACTCAATTATGAATTTATCTCAGAATATGAGTTTTGGCTAAAGAGTGTTCGTAAATGTGACCATAACACAACCATGAAATACTTGAGCAATTTCCGCAAAATTGTAAAGCGCTGTCTCTTGAATGGGTGGCTACAAAAAGATCCGTTTATGGGCTTTAAGATGCCTAAAAGAGAGGTGGAAAGAACTGCATTAACGGAATTGGAATTAGAGAAAATGGCTAATTTGCCTATTTCGATAGAGCGGCTTAGGCTGGTGAGGGATATATTCCTGTTTAGCTGTTATTCAGGTTTGGCATATGCGGACGTAAAAAAACTTCGTCGTGAGGATATCATTATTGGTGTTGATGGCGAAAAATGGATTAGCAGCAAGCGGCAAAAGACGGATGTTACAGCCAGAATTCCATTGTTACCCCCTGCGCTATCAATCCTAGAACAATACCATAATCACCCAGCTTGCGTCATTGAGGGCAGAATACTACCTGTGTTAAGTAATCAAAAAATGAATTCTTATTTGAAGGAAATAGCAGACTCATGCGGCATTGCTAAAAATCTTACTTATCATATCGCACGTCATACTTTCGCGACCACAGTTACGTTAAGTAATGGCGTACCGATTGAAACCGTTTCTAAAATGCTCGGTCACCGGAATTTAAAAACAACCCAGCACTATGCAAGAATTTTAGATACGAAAATCAGCATGGATATGAAAGCGTTGCGTAATAAGTTTGTCAAATAAAATAATACACTTCGCGTAAGGTTTTTCAGGACGAGTCAGAATACCATAAAATAAAAATCCTATAAAAACTGAAAATGAAGAATTGTATACTTTTGAGTGTAGCAGATTTTACGAGATCTTACATATGCTAAAAGAAACTGATAACTTCTAAAATTGTAAACTGGAATCAATCTCAGAAATATTACTGGAAATACTAAAGAGTAAAAGATGCGTTGTCTTTTATGGAGCCGGTATTTCCAGGAATTCAGGTATTCCAAGCGTTAATCCCTTCCTCGAACACCTGCTTTCCAGCCTGGGTGCTGATAAAGAACACATCAAAACTTTCTTGGAGTCTTCTTTTCCCTTTGAGGCTACGATGGAAAACATTAATGAGCGTGTAAGTATTAACAAGCTGCTTAGTGTTTTTGATGTAAACAACCCTAATCAAAATCATTTTCTTGTTGGCTGGCTTGCAGCCAACGGGTACTTAAAAACCATCCTGACAACAAATTTTGATCAAAACATAGAATATTCATTGCAGCATTTCGGATTATCTAAAGAAAAGGATTTTGCCGTAATAACCGAGCTTGATAATTTTCATTACATACCTGGCGATCCGAAAATTTATGTGATCAAACTTCACGGAAGTATTGATGCTATCGGCACGGTTCTTACTACGATAAGAAGAATCGCGCAAAAGCAAAATAAAAGCCGGATACTCACAGTCCTTCGGCAGATTTTCAATGATTCACTAATCGATACCATCCTTTTTGCCGGATACAGTTTTTCCGATCATTTCGATATAACCCCGGCATTGTCTGATATCCAGGCATCGGAAAAGCTTCTTACAATTATTAAATATCAGCACGCAGAAACGCCGGATAAGATAATTACAAGAGTTGATGGTTTATTTAAAGATTTCAAAGAAATTAAAGAATTGTATTGCGATTGGGATGCAGTAGTAGCATCTATCTGCAAAGAATTTTCCATTGACGCCAAACAAGCCAGCCAAAGTGCTGATTGGGAAAAAACGGTTAGGAACTGGATCTATGATCTGTATGATAAAGACGGGTACACTGACCGTAACAATTGCCTGGGTAACTTGTTCCTATCCGCAGGGTTCATTGAATTAGGTCGCTTTTATGCAACTTCAAATATTAATTTGGCTGGTGCAGAAAAAAACATGCAGTTTAGAAAAATGGATGCTTCTGCAATCATGGGCAAATCATATCTTAAGGACCCAAATAACCGCAATGCTGCCAAAGCAATATTTTATTATGAAGAAGCCCTTAAAATAGCGGAGGTCTGGAACCAGGTTGAATATATCAATATCTATAAGGGAAGTCTGGCATCTTGTTATACAATGACTGGAGATCATAAGAAGGGAGAGGAAATGTGCCGGCAGATTATTGGGTATTACGAACCAATGCTATTGGATCAGGTAAAGCGAAACACAGCGATTGACAGGATTACGGGTTACAAAATCATGTTGGCACATTCGCTAACCTTGCAGGAACGGTTTGAAGAGGCAATAAATATCTACAAGGATATTTTACCGATTTGCGACGATGAAGGTTTGATTAATAATGCGGAACTCGGTACTGCCGGATTGGGACTCGCCTACGCGCGCAAAGGGGATTTCCTTAATGCATTGGCAACCTTTCGGCTCGGGTACCATAAGGCAAAGACAAACGGTACTGTTGACAGGTTACTTTCGCTTTTTTTCCTTGTTTGCAGTTGGTCCAGAGAGGTCGAAGGATATCGAAGCGGGTTGGTTTTTTTTAAAGGCGAGATCGGGCTGATCAACCAAAAAACTGGATTCAGTAAATCCTACAATGATATACCGGACAAGCTGATAGGAGAATATAAATATTGGCTATAACAATGCAATTGATATTACTTGGCCTTTCAGTCTTTAATGCGTAAAGGTGTTATACAATTAACAAAAGAGTATCATGAAATCACTTCCTTCAAATTAATCCACCCATGAAACGTTTTCCTATCAATACCGAGTTAACCGAAGCACAGAAAAACATAATCCTTACTTTCATACTTAAATTCTTACCCAAACGAGGCAATAAACGAAAACATTCTGGTAACGAACTTGAATATGTAGCTAATGTTATAGACCGGATCATCAAACAACAGTTCGGCTTTAGCCTGACACGAAAAAATGTATTAAAGTGTTTTGAAGAACTGCAATATGATATTTTCACAAGAAATGGAGACTGGAACAGCGAAGAAAAGAAATGGGTTCCATCGAAAAAAGGCGACATTGTTCGGATGGGCGATGCCTTTTCAGATTACAACGCCGCATTTATTTATATCGACATAGATGCAACAATCGTTCGTGATCTTAAACTTGCCACTTTTACCTTGCCACCAAACGCAAGCGAAGAAAAAAGACTAGACAAAACAAAATTAGATGAGCAGATTAAACTGTTTAAGCAGTCCCACCCATATAGAGATTAATATTCATCCTGTCAATATCTGATTGACTCTGTTAATCAACAACTTGCACTTAAAAAAGCATTTTCAAATAAGCAAGTTGTATGTTAGCTTTGCTCTTCCTCCCCCCAACAGAAAACGATGCGCGTTTGCATCGTCATACTATTTTCTTCATTTACTTAAACTGCAATATTTACGCTATGGAAGATTTCATTATCGTCAGGGCCGGGGTTAACGGTGGCAAGACTACTACTTGTGCCCTCCTATTCGAGGAATTAAATAAACAAGCAGATTTCGCCAAAATTTATAACTATCGTTTTGAAGAAATGGAATCTTTGCCTTTTAACAAAGAAGGTGATAATCTTGATTTTATTGCCATTATCATCATAGGTGGAATCATAGTTGTAATCATCAGCCAGGGAGATGTCGCCCAACACCTTGAGGATATTCTTGACATGCTTACAGACAAAAACCTGATAAAAAAATTGACAAATGGCCTGGCCGATTCGATCACATTTATTGTTTGCTGTGCAAGAAGCATTCACAGGAAAAATTCAACCCTTGATATGCTATATCAAAGAATAGAGGAAGGGTCACGCAAAGAATTATGGACGGTGAAAAGTGAAAACAAGAAGGATAAATACGCTGCTAAACTGCCAATCGTTCAAAAAATCATTGAACATATCAAATGATAAATTCTTTGTATCTTTTAGTGTAAGGCATATTAACTATTTTCATTGACTGCCTAAAATTTTTCGATATGAGTTTAGACGACAAATCAAAAGAATTAAAAAAGATTATAGCGACATATGATTCAGACTGGTTGCTCGGTAATTTATCGGCACTCATCCACGCAGGTAGACAGCGGGCAGGCGATCAATTGGGGAAATTATCCTCCCCACAGCGCCAGTTGTATTACCTGGCTGGTTTGAATGTTAGCTCCGACCCTACAGCTGGCGTTGATATTATGTATGATAATGACACATGGCAGAAGATCGTTGACTTCTTGAATGATATTGAAGACGAATATGATAAATTATTCTTTCCGGAAAAAGCGGAAGATGTAACTGAAGATTGGAAAAGGGTGCGAAAAGTAGCCATGCCTTCCTTTCTGACATACTTCAATCAGGGGCCTTTGAATTACGAAGAGCAGGTAATTAACTGGATCGCAGATCTCTTTACACAACTCGATGCAATAGTGGAGAACAAAACAGGATTAAAAACAGCCGACTTTATCGCCTTTTATAACAACCTTGACCAACTTGTCCAAAATAACTTTCAGGCTCACTCCACTCGCCACGAGTTACTAAGACCCGATTGGAAAAAATATACGAAAATCAAAATGGGTGTCCCCGATGATGTCCCCGATTTCATTAAGGAAATGGGAAAGGAATACGAACCTATGACTTACCACGTTGCTGACAAGGGCATTGTAGATCGGTTTTATGCACAGGAACTTGTTTCGCCAAACTTACCACTTGACAAAGTATTGATTGCTTTATCCTTTCTCGCAGGAAAAAGAACAGAAACTGATTTCCTATACTATACAGCCACAAGGCCAGGCAATCCACTTTACGAGAAACCCATCGTGGATATTGGAAATGATATGTTCCAGGTTTTTGAAGTCAAGCAGGTTGTTCATGCCATTAATAAGCTGCTGGAAAAAGTTTCTACTTCAAACGAAGCTGATACCACAAAATATATCTCCAAAAAAGGAAAATTACTGGAAGCCAGAATTGTATCGCTCTTTTCATCCTTTTTTAAAAACAATTGTACGATCTATACCAGTTATATGGTGGAAGGATGCGAACAGGATATCTTGATATTGTGGGAGAAATATGCTTTTATTATTGAAGCGAAAGGTTACGCGCTCAAGGAGCCATTCCGTGATCCCGACAAAGCATTCATCCGGATTAAAAATGATTTCAAAGCCTGTATAGGTTATGGATATGACCAGACTCGGAGGATAGAAAAGAAATTTATTGAGGGTGTGCCTTTAAAACTGTATGATGAAAAAGGAAAAGAAATTGCTGATATTGATACAACTCTGTATGATGAATCTTTTTCCATCATTGTAAACCTTGAATCTTTTGGCCAGATCCAATGTGATCTTTCCAGCCTGTTAGAAAAGGAAACCGATGATGATGTGTATCCCTGGGCAATTAAACTGGATGACCTGGAAATATTCTTACTGACCATGATCGCTAAAAAAAGAACGCCCGAAGATCTTGTTGATTTTTTGTTATCAAGAGAACAATTACACGGGAAACTCATTTGTTCTGATGAACTTGAAATTTGTGGGGGATACCTCACGGGTAAGATAACAGATAAAGTTATTGAGGATGCTGATATGATTGCAACCTCACCGGATCTGGGCGATGTGTTTGATGAACAATACCGAAAGACCATGGGTTTTGCAAATGAAAAATACCTGCATGAAAAACAAAGTGGCAAATTCATGTTTTGGTAAAAAAGCGCTTTTTGGCGCTCATTAAAAAAGCAATGAGACCACTACTCAATTAGTTTAACCATGGGGAAGAAAAAGAATAAGCAGAGCGCTAAACAACGTGCGCAGTCCGTAGTTCCGTCAAATTCATCCGAATTGACACTTGAAGATATTCTATCCGACAGGGTTGGCGGATCGGTTAATTTTAAAGGATTGAACTTTCAAATACTTTATGCTTCCTTTATTTTACTTTCTACACTCTCAGCCGAAACCACAATCTCCATCCGTTTGGAAGGAATAGAAGACCTCGATATATTATCCGGTGAACAGGACGAGTATGTACAATTAAAGTCCTCTGTTAACTCAATTGATGCAGCCAGGTTTTGGGAATTGAAAATATTGCAGAATTTCCTCACCGTGGCAGTTGCAAAACCAACCTCGTATTTTAAACTTGTACATAATTCCGCATTGGCTAAAGGAAACCTGGATGTATTTGGTTCAGCAAATGTTACTGATACGCAGATCTCGTTTTGGGTTGAAAAATTGAAACCCGCCGGTTATGAAATTGACGCTTCCGGGTTTCGGAAATTGCTGAAACATATTAGCATTGAAAAGACCACCGAAAAAATACTTCAGCAGCAATTGATCAAACTACTCTATCAAAAATTTTCTGTTGGAAACCAGACCGAATACATTTTTTTAAAAGCGCTTTTCTATAATATTTTTCAATGGTCAAAGCAACGAAAAACTGTCTCCTTTAACGATCTGGCAGAATTGATTCAATCTGTTAAGGATTCTTTCTCCAAAGCGCCAACCAACGAAGCGATTACACACAACTGGATTCAACCTGTGTCCTTCAATATTGAACCCAATGAGTCAGCGTTTGATTACTTTGAAGGCAAGGCGGCGCGCCCGATCCATATCGCCATGGATCTCCCGGTTAAACGGCCTGCATGGGAAAAGACTATTATCGACAAACTCGGCCAATCTTCCATCGTTGTTGTCAAAAGCTCCAGTGGCCAGGGAAAATCAACCTTAGCCTGGCAAGTAGGCAAGGCTCTTGTAGGAAAAGGAAATACTGTTTATCAGCTGGGTCATTGTGCAGATTGGCAGGAAGCGAACGCTATACGTGATTTCATTGAAACAAGACTTATCATCGGCGAATGGCCGTTGATTATCATCGATGGTCTGAGTCAGACAGTTTCTTCCTGGGCCTTACTTGCTGAACAATTTGCAGATAAACCGGTTAAGTTTCTGATCACAACCAGAGAGGAAGACTGGTTCAGATATGGAGCGGATATATCGCGTGTGAGTTTGCAGGTCATTGACATTAAACTTACCTTGACTGAAGCGGAAGAAATATATCGGCAACTGAAAAGAAACGGAAAAATTCATGCTGGTGTTTCTGCATGGCAATCTGCGTGGGAGAATATTGGAACAAAAGGTTTGCTGATTGAATACGTATACCTGCTTACCAGCGGACAAATGATCAGCGAGCGCCTGACCCAACAGGTAAAGCAATTACAATCGGAAAAAGACGCTGCCGCTAAAACTGAGATACTTCGATTGGTTTCACTTGCCGATACGCTAAATGTTCGGTTAAAAACTTCAACCCTCACCAACTACATCAACGAAACCGTAAGGTTCGAAAGTGACAGAAATGAAGTGTACCGTCAGTTGGAAAAAGAATACTATTTGAAATTCGGATCGGATTACGTGGAAGGCCTGCATCCTGTACGTTCTCAGCACCTGGTTGACATCCTGCATTCACACACGCCTGTCGAAGATTCGCTGATAGCCGTCCTTATCATGCTCGACACAGAAAGCGTTTATGACTATTTTATCGCCGCTCCTTTTTATGTTACATCCACTGGCAAAAACGAATTTTACCGGAAAGAAGCAACAATACTTGGTAAAAGAACATTTCCTGAAATGGTCTATGCCACTGATGGAATACTTCATTATGAAGCATCGATGTATTGGCAGAAAAACAAAATTTTATTTGATGAAGCGTTTGTTGCAGGCGGGCTGGAATTATTCGTCTATGATGCTACACCCTTCCACAACCTCAATACTTTGGCGGGTTTTTCTGAAACCACAAAGGATATTCCTGGTGGCGGTAACATTCAGATTTTGGCGGATAAGTTGAAGAACCTGAGCACCTATAACATGGCAGATTCCGACATCATCATTTTTGTCCGTCACCTGCAAGATGAATTGAAAAAAAGACCGGTTACGACCACTGCCGAAGGTGTTGTTTTTCTATCCAAATGGTTCAAAAAACTAGGCCTCGATTTTCCGGACATCATTGATCTTTCAGAAGACAAGCTCCTTAACGTCCTTGAAAAGGAGGACATTGGTCAATCATCCGACCTTTTTCAATTTTACCGGATCAGTCAACCCGAAAAATACAAACGGTTTGTTGCCACGCACAGACAGACCATTTTTTCCTGGATAAAAATAAAAACCGATACACTGCGGATATTCGAGAAAGATGAAAACATTCACATGGAGTATCTGCTTTCAGGAGATGCCGGAAACGAAAATGAGAAAAGTGTATTCAGGATAAACATAGCGCATGCTTTCTTTGATGACTATAAACGTTATTGTACCGACCTGCATATTCTACCGTTTCCAAATGAGGAAATATATAAAGTGACCGTCCAGAACGCGCATAAAGAAATGCCGGCAGAAAATATCTTCCATACTTTTGATGTACATTTAAACCAGATATGGAGCAAAACAATTTTACGCAACTATGCGAGTGTATCAGGGTATGACTGGCAGAATCAGTATTTCAAGTTACGAAAACAGGCGGTGGAAGTGGCGCGAAAATGTATACGCGTATTTGAACATCACTTAACAGGCGATGGGCAAAAGCTGAAAACAGCAGGAAAGGATTTCCTGGCACAGGCTGGAGAATTACTGCAATCCCAACAGGTGGCAAAAAATTATCCCTCCTTCAGCGCCAAGTATTTTGATGATACCAAATTTAAACAGGAGCAGAAGGACATTGATGCGTTTTTTGCTTCTTACCGTAATTTTCTGAATCAATCCCCCGGCATCTTCAGTCCGGAAGAAGAACAGGACAGGCGATTACCGATTATCAATCTGAAAAATACGTTGGACAACTTGAGTAAAATGCAGGCTGCCTTTGCATCCATCACAACAGACACTGTAACTTATTTCCCGTTTGATTCCTTGAATGATGAAGAATTACAGTGGTACAAGCGGCTTTTATTAACCGCGCAATTCTATATTCACCACATCAGTTCCCGCAGCAGTGAAAAGATCGTCGTGCCTCAAAGGGCAGCAGAAGACTGGCAGGAAGCTGAACGGCTCAGGGAATTAAACCATCTCCATAAAATTATCCGCGACTTTGAGCAGGATTCACATTTTCAATTTTTTGTGCCTGGCAGAATATTTGAAGAAGGCATTTTAAAAAGTACCGTGATTGGTGTTCAAAACTGCGATCTCATTGATACCGAACAGAACAACCTTTTCGAGCTGTCGATGGGACTAAACCAACTTGCTGGTACCGGTATTCATTTTTTTACTTTTCTTTTTCTGGACGCTAGCAAAAAAATAACAGGGTCGCTACGATTTTCAGAGAGCTATTTTGACCGCTTCAAAGTATTTCATGAGACCGGCGAATATGATGAAGAGGATCAGTTTTCAGTACCCCTGCCGATACCACCTACAGCGGAGATGATCGAGGCTTTAGGTAATGGTATCCACACTGGCCAAACAAACCTCCGTTCATCTGATGAAGCTTACTATAAAATGCTGATGGAAATCTGGCAACTTTCACAATACAGGATACACTCCAAATCAACAGGGCCGGAAAGTAAATGGCTGGGCGACCTGGAAAATAAGTATGCAAAATCCATCCTCGATCATGCGAACAATATTTACCAGCCCGATACACCTGTAACTGAACCATCCAGAGAGGCAGTCCTGGAGTTTCTTAACCGCAAAAGATCGTTTGATACAGATGAAATCGTTCAACTGATGACCACAAAGGCTGCTGCATCTATGTAAAACCCACAGATATTTTAGTAAATTCAGGTTGTGATAACCTACATCAACCATTTTAGTTTAGAAGGAACCTTCAGAATCTGGTTTGAAGAACACTGTACAGGTATCTGGTGGGAGGGGCTTCCCGATGATGTGCATTTCACCTTATCGCATCGGCCAGAGGATGATTATGTCAACCTCCATGTGACCAGGAATTTTGGTGATCCGCGAAACAAACCGAAAATAGAGATCGCCCGTTTAAACAAAGACGCCTGCATGAAGATGCTGGAAGCTTTTAATGCTGTGTTCCTTCAACATGGCTGGAAAAAACTTCAATTGAACCTTTCAAAAATCAGGCACAGGAAATCCTCTGCACATTATTTTCTTCCCTTAGATGAAGTACAAAACCACAAACGTTTTTTCAAACTCAGGAATAGCATGAGCCTTGCTTTTCGCAAGTCCTCGAAGGTCAAACAGAAGCGAAGGCTTAAAATATTAAAGTCGATAGAACAGGAAATGGAACAACTCATTCACGATCCTTCTTTGCAAAAGGTTTTTTACAAATCATTTCGCAAACTGCCACTCTGGTGGGGCAGCAAACCACAGGCTGGCATTCTTGTTTCAGACGAATACACAGGATGCGTAGTAATAACAAAGGAAGGTGTTTTTGAACTTAACAGGTCTGCACTGCCTGAAATTTTGTCCCGCCTTATTCAACCTGAATTGTATGCCGATTTCCTTTCTTTCATTCCCTTTGTCATACAGCAGGTAAGTATTGCAAAGACTTACCAGGACACAGAACACCTCGACAATCCGTTTCCATTGCATTTGATCGATCCGAAAAACTAATTCCAGACTATCTTATGAGTATCGGGCCGAAAGAACATTCCAGGTTTATGGAGGCAACTGCTGAGCAGTGTGCTACATTTTACCCCGTGGTAATTAAAAACGCGGAACGCCACTACAAAACAGCGCAGGTAATCGCAGCTTCCGGGGACTATGCCAACGCAGTGGCTCACATCGTTCTGAGCGGGGAAGAATTTTTAAAAGCCGTAGTTCTTTATTTGGATAGCAAAGAACTTGGCATCAGGAAAATTCCCGGCATCCATAAATTGTTTTACCAGCATGTACTCCGTCACAACGTAATTAAAATGGTTTTCTCTGTTTTGCAGTTTTTACAGACTACAAAAGAAGGAATGAAAATGGGTATCCCCGGCACTTTGCTCGGGTTGGTCAAAGGCTATTATAAAGGCAGGGCTAACAAAGCATGGTGGAACCAGGCCGATCAGCTAAAACTGAAAGCCTTTTATGTCGATTATACATCCACATTATCAGATCCCGTATCCATTACCGAAACAGATTATAAAACCGCCTTATTGCGAGGAACTGATTTAGATAAATCTGTAAAATCATTGATTAACTATATTGAATCAATGACAGAACAGGAATTAAATGATTTCAAAGAAAGTTTCCATGTAACCGATATTGCCGATCTGCTCGAAGATACCATCGGTGGCCTGCACGACTAAAACAATTCGAGCCACTGGTTACCAACTTAATTTCGTGTGGCAGCTTCGTTGCGACGCAATCCGTTCATCGTCAGTGAACTCATTCGGCTATAAACCATTTGAAGATTAACGGCTCAATTTCGCTATACGTTATGCAGTGAGATAACCCGCGAGTTCATCAGCTAAAATAAAATCGACTGCTTGATTATTATAGAAGGCGGCGAACTGAACGGAAGAAGTTATAAAGCCATTTTTTATTTTCCAATCTGTCGGATCGTTTATTTTAAAGTAGCCTAAAATAATATCTAAATGCTGCTCGACAAATTGCGTTTTTCGAACCAACAGGTGAAAATGCGAATCAGGCTTGATAAAAAAGGCTTCAATCTCCCGATTAACCTGGTACAGGCCCAATTTTTTGATTAGGTTCTTGCAGTCCATTACGTATATAATCTTTGAGTTCGGATTAACACAAAGCAAGTCAATTTCACCACAATCTTCTTTAGCATTAAAAAGGGATGAAATTCTTTTGAAATTATCAATTTGCGTTTCAACACAATCTTTACCAAGTACAGCTACAGCAATCTCTCTAATTTTCATTTCGAACGCTGTTCCTTTTCTTAAGCGTACCTGATTAAGAAATACGTCTGCTTCTGAGTTTTCCTTCACTTCAAACGGCAAACTGCCTTTAGTCACATCACTCCAGATGATTAAAGCTCCGTCTAAAACCTCACGACCGAACATCAGATCACCATCCTGTAATTCAATAAAAGGACATAACGTCAACCGCTGGCGCTTACGCAATAGCACTCCATGATACAACCATTGATCTGGACCAAAAACGCCATCTTTCAGTGTGAGAAATTCAATGGTTGTTTGTATTTCTGCATGATTGATTGGGATTGTTACATTAGCCAATACAATTTCAGTTAGTCGTTCTTTGCTGGCAAAGTTTGCAGGGAAGATTTGTTCGGTTTTATAATCCGCCTTGGACAGTACATAAAGTACCAATATGATATTACTATAAGAGACGCCAAATTGTTTTAAGAATATTTTAGAAAACTCATCTTCCCAATCGTCATATTCCTCAGACACTTCGGTTTTCAGATGATTCGTTGTTGCTTTTTTGAAAGCGTTTCTGGCAACGTTAACTTTACTCGCGGCATCCCGATCAAGGTATCCATTCATTTCAAACTTACCCTCCGCTATCATTTCCTGAAATTCATAATATTCATTAATCAGGATTGTATGGTTTACCAACCCGTACTCAATATAGTCATACAACATGGCTACCTGTATAATCTGTTCAGCCATTGCCATCAAATATGTCCAGGAGGATTCTGTAATATATTTATTCCCTTCCGGTTTAGCTTTTAAACAGGCATGTATAATATAACGGATAGTTGAAGCGGTTGCTACTGCATCTGCCACCCATTCTTTTAAGCGATCAGCTATCTTGTAATCCGTAACCCTGTCTGCCTGCATTCCCAATTGCAGTTTCTGATTCTCAGCCTGACCTTCATTATACTCCAGCTGACGGTATGCGTAAATAATAATTTCCGGATCACAACTCCTGATCTCAATTTCAAGATGTGATTGCAGATACAGATACAGATGATAAGCAAGATTAATCGCTTCTGTTCCCTGGTATAGCCTCGGCTCATAACCATTGTCTTTGAGGTATCCAGCAATCAATCGCTTAACCTTCCCGCGATCTGTCCATGTCGCTTGTGAAGGCTTTTGATAATGACGTATATCAATATTTGAAATCTCGACCTGATCTATTGCATATCCCTTTTTTCCCACTGGTGCTGCGGTTTCTACTAACAAGTCTATTAAGCCGTCGCGTTCCTCCGTAATTTCTTCAGAAAATATTTGTTCAACCAATTTTTTAAAGAGCATTCTTTCTGCATGATTATCGGCTACATCAAAATAACGATGAATGTTATTGTGGTAGTAAATACAATAAACCGTTTTCTTTTTGCGATCCCATGAAGAAGCAAAAACAAATGGATTATCCGTTGTTAATTCCTTTATGCTATCGTTTAAAAAAAATAATTCTGCGTTTATGCTGACATATTTTTCCGGAAAAATGTAAATGCTGATATCATCAATCCCATAACTTGACATGGCTGCAGAAACCTCCCTTCCTACGCGGTCAAGAAAATCTCCAAACATGGCAGCAAGCACTTCAAATCCAAACCGATATTCTTCATAGCTTAAGGATAAGGGTTTATCAGCAAGATGAATAATTATAAACCTGTCAGGTAATTGAACAAGATATAGATGTTCAAACCGGGTTGTATTGGCAAGCCTGTACACATTGTTTCTATAACGTGACAAATCATCATAATTACCAAATCGCAAAGCCATTTCCTCGTAGAGCTTAGGATTATCGGTATACTGCTCGAATGTTTTATGATGATAGTGACTGCTCCATTGATGATGTTTGAAATAAATTAAATCTGGTAGTTCCGCCATTCTTGAATAGGTACGACCATTTTTGAAGTAGCAAATAAACCGGTCCATGAACTCACTGCCACTTGGCATTTCACAATATTCCAGCAGCCATTTGTCCTCGCACAAAAATTTATAAAACTCCAGAGGTGTTTCGAGCATTTCTAACACTTGTTTCAGATCACCAAACTCAAAATACCAATAAGACCAATTGCTCCCTCCCGGCTTCATTTCATAGGTATAATTCGACTGAAGATTCTCCATCACATAAATAATATGAAACTCCAGGTTCTCCGGTAAAATACCCATTCCCACTTTTTCTTCTGCTGGAAATACAACTACAGTTTCCAGGCTGTTTATTTCCTTCATGATTCCCTCAGTTGCATCATGACATGCTTCTATTGTTCTGGAAACACTTTCAACATGGCTATGTGGTATAATTTCAAAATGAAATATTTTATTTAGATCAAATAAAAAAATAAGTTCCGGCGCACAAAGTAATTCATGCTGCTCTGGCGTAGTAATAGCCACTACCCGACGGCTTTTATGAAATGCGCTCAGCAATTGCCTCTGACATCTTTTATACAAACCTAACCAACAGTCATTTCTTACAGCATTATCCGTATTAACAATAACGGCGAGATAGTAAGAAAGCACTGAATAGTGCACCTGTGGTAACACCCAATAAAGTTTTGATGCTATTATTACGAACAGACCATTGAAAAGATTTCCGGTATTAGGAGCCAGTTCAAGCAAATCATCTTCCTGCAAATGAGCAATAGCTTCCGGATCAAAAAACATCCTTATATGATCGCTTTCAGCTTTGAAATAGGGAGTTATTGATTCCAAAAAAATCTCATCAGGTATATATGGTTCATCAAAATCATTATCTACCCCGTCCTGTATTAATATACATTTCAGCAAGTCAGTTTGCCACTGAAGTGATTGAGAAAGTGCTTCGTTAAAGCCGGAAAGAATATTGTTTGCATTTTTTGTTGTGACAGTTATATCTATCAACTGCTGCCAGTTCTCAATAGGCCGTTCAAAAGTGCTATAAAAAATGTGATACATTTTTTGCTCGTAAAAAAGAGGAATAAGCTTTTGCTGGGGAAAGCCAAGGAAATCCTCAATTTCACCAAAATCCCTATCGTGCTGGGCGCGGATTTTTTCAAAAAGGAAAATTATATCCGACTGCCCTGGAGTACGTTTCTTGAATGTAGTTTCGGGTATTCCCAGCAAAAGAACAATAAGATGCTCAAAGCGATGTATATATTTCTGGTTAGATGGATGACAACTACATGCCTGTAGCAAAAGAAACATTTGCGTCTTATCAAAACGCCTGAAAAACTCTATGACATCAAATCTTTGCATATAAGGTTAAAGGTACACAAATGCCCAAGACGATACTAACATATTTAGTATTTAGTATGCGTAGATTCTCTCTGTAACGACTTGGATAAAACATTTTCAGGTTGAGTTCTGACGTTTTATGCTCTTTCATCCTTCATCTTTTGCGAATTTCTTGACAGTCTTTGTCAAAAGCAATGTCTGCATCTTCATTTCATTACGGCTAGCCTAGGTTAGCAGGAAATAAACCGCTCTTGCCATCGCCTTTTGCACTTTTGCGGCATAAACCGCTTTGCTTATTATTCCACGATCACAAATATTTTTGCCGCTAAACCTTGCTTTTTACGAATCTTTTTTCAAGTGCAAAATCCGATTGCATTGATCAATTGATTCCGATTTAGGTTGATCCATTTTGTCCGATTGAAACTGACCCACTTTGTCCGATCCTATTTGACCCAGTTTAGTTTATTTCTGTTGGTGATATCCCTACATCAAAATTTCATTGACCTCGTCATTGAACACTCTCCCTTCAACATTTTTACAGCAACAGAATAAAGCATCATTCAACCTAATTGTTGATAGATATGCATTGAATTAACGTGTAGATCGATGTTGAGAAAGAGAATTGGTATCCGTGAGTTTAGAAGAGAAGTGCTAGGATAATGGTGGTCGATGTTATGCAGATATGGAAGAGAGCTGAATAGAGTTGTTATGCAATTGTTCGCCAAAAAAAAGGTGGGTCAATTTAATTGGATTGTGCGCTGTAACGGTTACGATTGATTTGTTTTGAGGAGCCATTCGCAAGAAGAGATTAGTTCACGCAAAAACGAAGTTCAAGACAACCCCTAGAACGGATTTGATATTTTATTCATCAACTAATAAGGTTA
>SCVK01000363.1 GCA_004297075.1 Chitinophagaceae bacterium | reverse complement strand
CAGGGTTTGGGCGAAAAATGATTTCTCCCCCCTATCTTTGCCAAAATTTAACACATGGAAGAAGTAAAACAATCAAGAGGAAAATACTGGGCACTTTGCTTTTTATGGCTTGCCGCTATGATCACTTTATTAGTTGTTTACCGCGAGTTTTTCTGGCTGGCTTTACCCGGCACAGTTACCTATTTCGCCAAAGCCATGGATCTGTTATAAATATATCAACTGTTTGATACGAGGCAACCCCAGTGGGTTGCCTTTTTTTTGCCCGATTAGAAAGAACCGGGCATATACCGCTTCACAATACGTAACCGATGCGTACGTTCGCCGGTGTCGGAGTTGATAATGCCCATATTGTCGATCCTGTCGATCCTGACTTTACCTGCAGCATGAATAATGGTATCCGGAGAAAAGAGCAAGCCAACATGGGTAATTTTTCCTTCTTCATTATCGAAGAAAGCCAGGTCGCCACAAACGGCTTCCTGTAAAAAACCTACCACTTCTCCCCCTTCTACCTGCTGGTAAGCATCCCGCGGTAACCGAATATTAAAAAAGCGGAACAGCTGTTGCACAAAACCACTGCAATCAATTCCGTAGGTAGATCGTCCGCCCCAGAGATAGGGTGTATTGATAAACTGTATGGCCAAGCCACGGATCTCATCTTCCGCAAAAATGGCTTCGCGGCTATCCCAGGTTCTACCGAGATACGCAATCTGCCAATCGCCTACCTGCACTTTGTTTTGGGTGAATATGCCCAAGGAGGTTCCCATCGACAGATGCATGGGTTGTCCGTTGATAACGGCAAGGTTCTCCCGCTCAGCAGCGATCAGTGTACTGTTTGTATTGACAATAGCCGGATCAATCACAGTTAACTGGCTGGTCTGGCACCATCCTTCATACCCATCGTACTGGCAGCGGATGCGGGTAAATTGTTTGCCTTCTTCCAGCACTTCGGCCAATTCACCAAACAGAATCTGACTGATCATTTCAGAACGATGCGCTTCTTCTTTACGCAAGGGAGCAGCGGATACCATACAGATCACAAAAGACATAGTGTAAATTTGTAGTCAAGATATGGAATTTTAGCACTATGGCATCTAAACAGAAAATGCTTATTTTCAAACAGTGAGCAATAACCGGTACGAACATATAAGCGACCAGGAACTACTGCAGAAATTCTACAGCGACAGGGATAACCAATGGCTGGGAATTGCGCTGCAGCGGTATACGCTGTTATTGCTGGGTGTGTGCATGAAATACCTGAAAAATGAAGAAGAAGCCAAGGATGCCGTACAGCAGATTTTCCTGAAAGCCATTACCGAACTGGGTAAATACAAAGTAGATTACCTGAAAAGCTGGTTATACACCGTGGCACGTAACCATTGCCTGATGAAACTGCGGGATAAAAATATCTTCATCCCGGTAGAAGATGATACCCTGATAGCTTCGCCTGAAACCGACCGTACAGAACTGGCCAACAAAGAAATTACCCTTACCCTGCTGGAAACTTCGCTGGAAGAACTGAACCCGGAGCAGAAAACCTGTGTAACTTTGTTCTACCTGCAGAAAAAAAGCTACCAGGAGATCGTTAATCATACCGGCTATAGCTTACTACAGGTCAAAAGTCATATACAAAACGGCAAACGAAACCTGAAAATACTGGTAGAAAAGAAAATGCATACTAACGGATGAGTCAACTTTCCAACATATTGAACCATGACGAGGAACCAGGCAGTGAAGAACTGCTTCGTTACCTGCAGGGGAAAGCCACTGAAGAGGAAAGGTTTGCAATTGAGAAACAAATGGTCGATTCTTCTTTTGTGAATGAAGCCATGGAAGGCCTGCAGCATTTCAGGGATCCGCAGGAGGTAAAGAATTATGTTGCACAACTGAACCGACAGCTGCAGAAACATACCGACAAAAAAGTTACACGCAGAAATAAACGCAAACTGAAAGAGCAGAACTGGCTCACTATTGCTATTCTTGCTATCCTGCTTTTATGTGTAACAGGCTATTTATTGATCCATTTTCTCCGGGTAAAACACTAGGTTTTTCACAAAACATAAACACATCACCCCCCGACCCCCCCGGATCGCCAGGCGAACCTGGGATGGAGGTGACATGCTTACTTACTGTACAATCACTAAGAAACCGAGTTTACAAACCGTTGACAGTTATACAGATACACTGTTTGTGCAGCTTATTTAGCATTCAGATCGTTCAGGAAACGCAGGGTATGAAGTATCTCCTGTTCTATGTTTCAAATGTGACACATTCTTATTTCCTAAAAAACCGTTTTTTCACTCTTTTTTATGTGCCGATTTTTCATTACACAGCAGCAAAAAAAAGAGCCACCTGATCAGTGACTCTTAACCATTCAGGGAACTGCGCATTCCCTTTAATAACCAAACCGTAAAAAAGTAACCGGGTAAACACTTGATGTAGTACATAACAGGAGGATACGGTAAACTTCCTCCTATCACGAAAGAAACCATTGGATATTGGATTTCAAACAGGGTACATCTCTCATCCATATTTCAAGCGTATTGCCTGAAATATTTGACAAGTCAAAATTCATCAAAATGATGCTTCTGAAGCATGGGTGGATTGCGTAATCTCATGTCATGGTTTGAACTACAAAACCGGCATGTCTGCTACGGGCTTACCTACTGTAAACAGAAATGCCTGTTCTTTTCAGAACAGGCATCATGGATATTGGATTGTAAACAAAAGTCCCCGAAACCCCGTGGCACTGTTACCCATGCCATAGAAAAATTCGACAGGTTAAAACTCGTAGAAAATGGAATACGGATATTGGATGAAATAACCCATTTTAGAATCGATGTTTTAACGGTAACCAACCGGTCCATTTCACCCTATTTGTCAAAAACAACCTCATTTTCACAAATCCTACATCGATTTGTACCCAATGCACCCTATTTTATAGCCGCACATAAAAAAGGGCCCGCTCAACATGAGCGGGCCCTTTTCATCAACAATTCCTAATTACTAATTTCTAATTACCAGTTACCCTCTTGCCTTGATCAGCTGCACCACTTTACGCTTCGTACCCTGTATCAGTTCCGCATAGTAAGTGCCGCTGCTGTAGCTATGGCCGATCTGC
>SCVK01000362.1 GCA_004297075.1 Chitinophagaceae bacterium | reverse complement strand
ATGATACTGACCCATGGTAACTGAATTCTTCATATTACTGAAACAGGAACTGGTGATCACCGCCATTATCTTCCTGTTATTATTCCTGAAACTGGGTAAAGACCGGTCCAATGAATCGATCCTTTCGATCATCAATTTCCTGCTGTTCCTGAACCTGGCCGCTGGTTTCTTCGGCAACCAGGAGGGGATGCTTTTTAACGAGATGTTCCGGACCAATTCGCTCATCAACCTGGAAAAAAATATCCTGAACCTGGCTCTCTGGATCATCTCTTTACAGTCGTATAGCTGGTTGCAAACGCATAAACATGTACTCGAGTTTTACCTGCTGCTGTTAACCTCTTTGCTCGGTATGTTCTTTATGATCTCCAGCGGTAACCTGCTGATGTTCTACCTCGGACTGGAAATGTCTACCATTCCGCTGGCTGCCGCAGCTAATTTCGATCTTACCAAACGCCAGTCATCTGAAGCTGCTATGAAGATGATCATTTCATCTGCTTTTTCTTCGGGCTTACTGCTTTTCGGTATTTCGCTGGTATACGGCGTAAGCGGCACTTTACTTTTTACTGAGATTCCTGCACATCTATCTGCCGCTCCATTGCATATAATGGCTTTTGTACTGGTATTATCCGGTATTGCATTCAAGATCTCTGCGGTTCCCTTTCATTTATGGACGGCCGATGTGTACGAAGGCGCGCCTGTAGCAGTAACGTCTTTTCTGTCGGTAGTATCCAAAGCGGCGGTATTGTTTGTATTTGTGCCGATCCTGTATACCGTATTCAAACCAATGGCTGAAACATGGTATCATGTTTTGTTTGTATTGGCGCTGGTAACCATCATCATTGGTAACCTTTTTGCGCTCCGGCAGAATAACCTGAAACGTTTCCTGGCTTTTTCATCCATTGCGCAGGTAGGCTTTATACTGGTGGGTATTTCCGGCAGTTCGCAGGCGGGTATGGCTTCGGTGATTTTCTTTATCCTCGTGTATGTGTTCTCTAATCTGGCTGCATTTGGGGTGGTATCGCTGGTAAGTGCGTTAAGCGGTAAAGAGGGGGTAGCAGATTATAAAGGTTTCTATGCTACCAATCCCTTTCTCTCCTGGGTATTAACCATCGCCTTGTTTTCATTGGCGGGGGTGCCACCTACCGCGGGCTTTTTTGGTAAATTCTTTTTACTGATCGCCGGCGCCGCCAAAGGCAATTACTGGCTGATTGGTATTGCGGCATTGAATATGGTGGTCTCTTTTTATTATTATCTGCGGGTAGTAAAAGCCATCTTCATGGATCAGACTGAAACACCTATCGCCAAACTGTCTGTTCCGGCTTTGCCCAGGCTTTCACTATATATCTGCCTGGCAGGTATCATTATCACAGGACTGGCCAGTATGGTGTATGATTATATTTACTCACTCAGCTACGGCTTATAAATACCGGTATATGGCCATCAATAAAAATCACGAATTTGAAGAGCTGGATGGTGTTAAATGCGCCATCGTGGAAAAGAATGTATCTCACAACAGGGTTGATTTTCTGAAACCCTTGTTAGAAACCAATGGTTATACCGTAGTAGTGGTGGCCAGTCCGCCACCCAAAGCAGCTCCCGCTGCGCCGGCTGCAGAAGGCACTGAAGCACCACCACCACCTGCACCCGAAACGTTTACGATCGGTGTTACTGATGTAATGTTCAATGCCACCAATGCCATATTTGGCCGGTTGCTGAAAACTGCCAGTGGCCGAATTGTAACCCTTGCTTACTGGAAGCAGAAAGAAAGGTTCCCGCACGACCAGATCCCTTATTACGAGAATCTATGAGATGACTTCAGCGGCATTTGTTTCTGTCTGGTGCCCGATAAAATAAAGAAGTGGTAGCTATTGCATTTGGCTGGGAACTGTTGTAACTTTTAGCAACCAAATCTTATCCCATGAAACAGTATCATATTGTTTCCCGGATCGCTATCTATCTGCTGGCTGCAGTGATGATTGCCTATGGCTTCATTCACTTATTCAAACCACATGATCTTGTTGTATATATCCCCGATTATGTTCCGGGTGGTGTATTATGGGTACATGTGGTAGGTGTTGCTTTTATCCTGGGTGGGCTCTCT
>SCVK01000361.1 GCA_004297075.1 Chitinophagaceae bacterium | reverse complement strand
GTCGCAGATGGCTTCTACTTCCTGCAGGATATGCGAAGAAAAAAGAACGGTTTTGTTCTGCCCCTGTTGTTTAATCACGTTCCTGATCTCGATGATCTGGTTGGGGTCCAGTCCGCTGGTAGGTTCATCCAGGATCAGCACTTCGGGTTCGTGTATCAAGGCGGCGGCCAGTCCCACCCGTTGTTTATACCCCTTGGATAATTGCCCGATCTTCTTTTTCGATTCTATGGTGAGGCCAGTGAGGGAAATTACTTTTTCAACCGCCGCTTTTACATCTTTCAGTTGATGAATACCCGCTACAAAAGCCAGGTACTCTCTAACATACATATCGGGATAGAGAGGGTTGGCCTCGGGCAGGTAGCCGATTTTCTTTTTTACTTCAATGGGATGGGAAGCCACATCCAGTCCGCAAACCAGTGCTTTGCCCCCATCTGCCTGCAGGTAACCGGTGATGATCTTCATGGTGGTGCTTTTGCCTGCCCCATTGGGACCCAGAAAACCCACGATCTCCCCTTTATTCACGGCAAACGAAACACCATTCACCGCTTTTTGCTCACCATACTGTTTCAGTAACTGTGTAACTTCTATTGACATGCTTCCGGGTTTCTGTCAAAATTAGTTGAATAGGAGGAAAATGGGGTTAAGGGATTGGTAAGAATGGGGGGAATTGGATAGCCAGGTAAAAATTGCCAAAGTTGCAAGGCCCTTACTAAAAACTAACTTGCGAAAAGCCTTTTGCTAGCTGTAGTTTATGCTTGCCTTCTGCTTTTTTAGATCCATTAAGGCATGTAGGACCCCTTTTATTGCAACTTTTCAGCACTCATTTTTTCCAATTCTATTTCAAATTTGCCATTACTCTTCCGAAAGGTATTTACACTACAAATCTCATATAACAGAGAAACTAAGCGACGGGCTTTATTGGGAGGAAACATAGATCGCAGGTATTTGCGCTTATTATTGTAATAAATAATTATTGTTTTAATGGGTGCATCACAACAATTTGCACCATCGAAGGTTAATGAGTCTATCCCTATCGTCTGAATCTCATTTACCAGTTTATTGAATGTTGTATCTGCAATACGGCCTTGAAAATAGCCGATTCGGGAACTGTCTTTTATATATGAGCCCTTATTAATATACTTGTAGACTGTTTCAGAAAAGAGTTTTGCATTTTTGTTACTATCAATTTCTAAATGGTACACTGAGCAAAAGCCATAACATCCAGTTGTGTGAAAAATGATTCTTTCGAACTTAAAATCATTACCTACTTGCGCCATTAAAAAAGCGGGCAGAAATAATGAAAGAATAAATATATTTCGCATTTGCAGGGTGTTTTTTAAGTTAGCAAGTACCTTATAAATATAAGAAGTTTCCCTAAGCCCCCCCCCTTTCTATAAGTCGCTGATAGCAAGGCAATTCATACTAGTTGGCGGGGGGGGGGGGTAAAATGAGAGAAATCAGCATTGCTTATTTTGTTTTCCTTCATCGAGTCTCCGCCATTGGCGGAAGACTCCTCGGAGAAGGGAAGTCGATTAGAATTCCCACAGTTGTTGGGCGATATACTGTCGCCCAACTTTTGCAAAACCAATGTTAGCGGCATGTGCTTGATAAGTTTGGGACTGTTCTGACTATTAGAAAAAAGTTGCATATTGCTGGATAATAAAATCTGTTGTACGTTTGGCTTGTCTTACGTTCAGGGGCAAGTCAATCACTTGCAAATTTTACGTGCAGGTTTTTTTATGCCTGTATCGTAATCATGATACGCGGTTTAGTACCCCCGTGTAAATCTGTAATGGATTTACTGCCCCTGAGGTGTAAGACAACGGGAAAGGCTAAACCGTATTTTTTTGGCCACTAAA
>SCVK01000360.1 GCA_004297075.1 Chitinophagaceae bacterium | reverse complement strand
TACGGTTCCTTCGTTACCCATGAATACGCCATGGTTAACGGTTACCTGCATCTGTTCCTTAAATCCTTCTTCAGAGAGGATAGAGATGCTGGCATCTTTTTCGGCCAGGTATTTTTTAATGAGATCTACTTCTTCATTTTTGATGACGGCGGGTTTGCGCAGGTAGTGTACAAAATTGAGCACCCCATCTGTCATCAGTACTTTGGTACGCTCGGTATCATCGATCCGTACAAACACATAGGATTTGAATAACGGGTCCTCGATGATTTTTTTGCGATCGCTCCACTGACGTTCAACTCTTTGTAATGGGCACCAGCTTTCGATCCCTTTTCTGATCAATGCGGTATCGATCTTTTTCTCCCAACGGGGTTTGGTATACAAAGCGTACCACTTCTTCTCAGCTTCCATGTGCATGCATCGTTTGAACTCGCAAAATACAGAATATAAGCCAAGTGATTACTTTGCCACGGTTTGCACCTGCGTGTGCACCATCTGGCCTACCATTTTAACGGTTTCATCTATATGCATATCCGTTTTCAGGAACTTGAGCCATGCCTGGTAACGTTCTCCTTTGGAGGGGTCCGGATTTTTATAAAACTTATCATTATCCGCCACCAGTGCAGATACGTTCAGTTCTTCTTTGGCCTTCAGTAAGGTATTGTTCTGGTTAACAGTAGCCATGATCTGTTTCTGACGCGCTTTGTATTTCTGTAATTGCAGGTCTACGGGCATTTCTGCATTTTTAGCGAGCCATTGCAGGTTACTTTTCAGGAGATTATAAGAAGCATCGCCCTGGATTTTTTCGTTCTCTTTTTTCACCAGGTTATCCAGTCCAAAACTATCGTTCCATGTCTGGTAATTCATTTTAGGGATCTCATCGTAAGGCAATGCGCCCGGATTATCTTTTTCACGGCCTTTATAATACTCCAATGCATCCGGCAACACCACATCGGGTGTAATACCCTTTAACTGGGTAGAACCGCCATTTACCCGGTAAAATTTCTGGAAGGTAAGTGTCATGGCCCCCATATCGGTACGGCCACTGTACAGGTCGTTACGGTTGCCAAAGGGTACCTGGCGTTGTACGGTGCCTTTTCCGTAGGTAGAAGAACTTCCGATTATGATCCCTCTCTTGTAATCCTGGATAGCACCGGCAAAAATTTCACTGGCCGAGGCACTGAACTCGTTCACCATCACTGCCAGCGGACCATCATACAGGATGGACTCATCATTATCGCGCCAGGTGTTCTGATCCACACGGCCGCTTCTTTCTTTTACCTGCACCACCGGACCGCTTTTGATAAACAGGCCCACCATTTTCACTACCTCATATAAGGAACCACCACCGTTATTACGCACATCGATCACGATACCTTTTACATTTTCCGCTTTCAGTTTGATCACTTCCTGGGCCACGTCTTCCGAACAATGATGGCCGTTCACATCTTCAAAATCAGAATAAAAATCAGGCAGGTAAATATAACCGATCTTATCGTTGCCGTTCTGTATCACCGCACTGCGGGCATACCCTTCATCCTGCACCACTTCTTCGCGGATCATGCTCACCTGTTTGTAAGAGCCGTCCTGTTTTTTGATGGTCAGCCTTACTTCTGTTCCCTTATTACCGCGGATCAGTTTTACGGCATCAGTGGTTTCAAAACCGGTCACATCTACCGGTTCTTCCTTGCCCTGCGCTACTTTGGTGATTACATCGTTCACCACCACTTCGCCCGATTTCCAGGCGGCACCACCGGTAACGATACTGGCTATTTTGATACCATAATCATCTTTCTGCAGGGTTGCGCCGATACCGTAGAACTTACCACTCATTTTCTCATCAAAAGATCTTTTCTCCACCGGTGGAAAATAATCGCTGTGCGGATCCATCTGGTTGGTGATCACGTTGATAAAAGAATTAAAGCGTTCCTCTTCCTTGAATGTTTTCTGGATGCGCTCATAGGTTTCGTTCATGATCTTCAGCACACGCTCGCGCGCTTCGCGCTCCAGGGTAGAATCCTGTTTTACCACAAAATCTTTCTGGCCCTTGTTTTTCTCACGCTGCTCTAACAGGTCGGCATACCGTTCCAGTGTATAGTATTTCAGTTTCTTGCGCCAACGTTCTGCCCGCTCTGCCTCATCTTTCATGTACGGCAGTTTATCGCCATCCATTTCCACGGTCTCATCTTTGGAAAAGTCGAAGGGTTTGCTGAGAACGGAACGATAAATGCCAATCACGTCTTTGATGCGCTGATCATACAAAGCACTCACCGCCGGTGCGAACTGGATGGGGGTGGTTTCATGGATCTCATCATCGATCGTGGTCTCATATTTTTTGAGGGCGGTGATATCCGACTGCAGGAAATGCGATTTATCGCCGTCCAGATCTGCCAGGTATTTTTTAAACACCTGGCGGGAGAAATCATCATTGATATTTTTGGGGCTGTAATGCTGTTGCTCCAGAATGGTACCCACAGCAGCGAGTAAACGTTGTTTCTGGGTAACGAGTATATCTTTTGATCCGATCCCGGAGGTTCTGAAAGCAAAAAACAGACCCCCGAATAAAACGACGGCTAACAGCAATAATCCTTTTCTACTCTTCATAAAATGCGTAAATTTTTGCATGACTGTTCCAAAAATAGCCCAAAAAGCGGTTAAGCCATCAGTACTTATCCCAATTAACAAAGGTTTTGATGAGCGGTTCAGAAAAAGATTGTAAAAAATGACGCCCAACTAATCCCGAATTTTCCTATTTTTGCCGTCCAAAAAACGGAGAGCGTAGCTCAGTTGGTTAGAGCGTTAGTTTGTGGCACTAAAGGTCGGGGGTTCGAGACCCCTCGTTCTCCCTCTACAAAACCTATCCCGCCTTGAAAGCGGAATAGGTTTTTAAATTTTATGACATGAGCTATGGCTTGTTACTGTTGCCCCTGATCTCGGCTTTTATTGGCTGGTTCACCAACTGGATCGCGATCAAGATGTTGTTTCATCCCAGAGAGCCCAAAAAGATCCTTTGGTTCACCCTTCATGGTATTTTTCCCAAAAGACAAAGGCAGTTTGCCGAAAAACTGGGTAAACTGGTTAGTACGGAGCTATTGTCTTTCAGTGATATAGAGGCCAAAATCATCCACCCCGACAACCTGAAAAAGATCATGCCGCATGTAGAGGGGCATATTGACCAGTTTTTACGGGTAAAACTGGCCGAGCAGATGCCGGTAATCAGCATGTTTATTGGTGATAAGACCATTAATGAGCTGAAATCGGTGTTTATGGCCGAGCTGGAAACCCTATTCCCCATCATTATGCAGAAATACATGGGCAGCCTGCAGGAGCAGCTGGACCTGGAGCAGATCGTGATTGAAAAAGTGGCTGGTTTTTCTTCAGACAAGCTGGAGCAGATCCTGAACAGTATCATGGCCAAAGAATTCCGCTTTGTGGAAATCATCGGCGGTGTACTCGGATTTCTGATCGGTTTATTGCAAATTCTGCTGACCTCTTTATAGGAATGACCGATTAAAAGGGGTGATCACCGACAATATAGGTATTTCTACCCCCTATGTTTCAACTTTGTCCATTCAAAATTGTCTTATTACCGCTGGTGTAATGAAAAAAGGGCCTGCCCCTATTGCATCGCAACTTTGCATTATATAATATATACAACATCATGAGAAAATTATTAGTAGTTGGTATCCTTAACCTGTTTATTCTGTCGGCTTTTGCCCAGATGCCCGGAGGCATGCGTGCCGGTGGCGGAGGTGCACAAAGCATGAATATTGGCCATTTTTTTGGCAAACTGGTAGACAGCAAGACCAACAAGGGCCTCGAATCTGTAACGGTACAGCTGATCGGCAACAAGTTCGATACAGTTACCAAAAAGATGAAAGAAGCCATCCTTAGCACCCAGATCACCAAGGCTAATGGTGATTTCAACTTCGAAAACCTTCCTGTTTTTGGCAGTTTTAAAATGAAAGCCAGCGCATTAGGTTATAAATCACTGGAAAAAACCCTGACTTTTGGTATTAAAATGCCTCAGCCCGGTGCTGCCAACGCTGCCGGTGGTAATATGCAGCAAATCTTAGCCATGGCCGATAAGGACCTGGGTAATATTAAAATGGAAGAAGACGCTACCAACCTTGGGAACGTAACCGTTACTTCTTCTGCCAAACCTTTACTGGAACTGGGTATTGACCGCAAGATCTTTAACGTAGACAAGAACCTGGTTAGCTCCGGCCAAACCGCTACCGAGATCATGAAAAGTATCCCTTCATTGAATGTGGATATTGATGGTAATGTTACCATGCGGAATGCCAGTCCTACCCTGTTCATCGATAACCGTCCCACCACCCTTACCCTTGACCAGATCCCTGCCGATATCATCGACAAAGTGGAACTGATTACCAACCCTTCTGCCAAGTTTGATGCTTCCGGCGGAAATGCGGGTATTCTGAATATCGTACTGAAGAAGAATAAAAAAACCGGTTATAACGGTGGTATCAGAACCGGTATCGACTCGCGTGGTAAATTAAACCTGGGTGGCGATCTGAACCTGCGTCAGAACAAGATCAATTTTTCACTGAGTGCCAATTTTAATGAGCGTAAATCCATTTCGGATGGTATTACCGACAGGAACAACCTCCTGTTTACACCCAGTTCTGTGTATAATACCAGTCATGGTGTGAATACCGGCTATTTTGGTTTTCTCCGTACCGGACTGGATTTTCTGATTGATAACCGAAATACGATCTCTATTGCCGGAAACTTCATGCGCGGACAGTTTGATAACGAGCAAACGCAGAAAGTAGACTCTACTATCAAATCTGTGTTCAGTTCTTATAACCTGATCAATAACACCAGTAACTTCATGATGAGGAATATGGGAACCCAGGTGAGTTACAAACATAATTTTACCAAGAGCGGACATAATATTTCTGCCGACTTCAACTATAACTCCAGCAACAACGATAACAACGCCGATATAAGTACCCAAACCTATAACAGTACCGGTTCTACCAAAGGACAGGCTTTGTTGCAGAAAACCATCGGAGGCGGTTCTACCAAGAACTATATTTTACAGGCTGATTACGAGAATCCGCTCAGTGATGACAGTAAACTGGAAGCAGGTGTGAGAACCGCTATCAGGGATTTCAGTAACATGAGCGATCAGTACCGGTATGATTACAGCAGCAGCGCTTATACGCTGGTGCCGGGTATCAGTAACAAATATAAATTTTACGACCAGGTATCTGCGGCATACACCACTTATAGCTTTAAAGTAAAAAAATGGAGTTACCAGTTAGGCCTGCGTGCAGAAAGTTCTACTTACACCGGTACTTTGCTGAATGCAAAAGGACAGGATTCTGCCACTTTCAAAGTGAACTACCCGCTGAGCCTGTTCCCGAGTGCGTTTGTTACGTATAAGATGGACGATAAGCAGGATCTGCAGTTAAACTATTCGCGTCGTGTAAACCGTCCTAACTTTTTCCAGCTGATGCCTTTCCCTGATTATTCTGATCCGCAGAATATTAATATCGGTAATGCGGGTCTGAAGCCGGAGTTCACTAACTCATTCGAGGTTTCTTATAACAACGCCTATACCCGTGGAGCTAATTTTCTCGCTACGGCTTTCTTCAAACATACCACAGACCTGATTACCCGCTATGTATACAGGGATAAGAATGGTTTGGTAAGCGGCGATAGTGCTTTCTTCAATACCTATATCAATGCTGATTACAGTTATTCTTATGGTCTGGAACTGACCAACAAAATGGCATTGACCAAGTGGTGGGATTTTACCGTGAATGTGAATCTCTTCAACTCAAAGATCAATGCCACCGTGCCTGGTCAGAGCCTGAGCAATTCACTGGTTAGCTGGTTTGGTAAAATGAATAACAACTTCAAAGCCGGCAAAGGTTGGTCTATCCAGTTCAGCGGCGACTACCAGGCAAAATCGGTGTTACCTCCTAATTCAGGTGGTGGCGGCCGTGGTGGCGGAATGATGTGGGGTGGCCAGCAATCTACCTCTCAGGGTTATAACCTGCCCCGTTATGGATTTGATATGGCCATCCGTAAAGACTGGACCTGGAAAAACGGACAAAGCGGTTCTTTAACACTGAGTATGAATGATGTGTTCCGTACACAGGTGTTCAAAACCTACTCAGAAAGTACTTTCTTTACCCAGAACAGCGAAAGAAAAAGAGACCAGCAGGTATTGCGCCTGAACTTCAGCTACCGCTTTGGTAAATTTGATGCAACCCTGTTCAAACGTAAGAACACCAAAGCAGAGCAAGGTGGTGGTGGTATGGAAATGATACAGCAGTAAGTTAATTAGCAATTAGAAATTAACAATTAATAACTGAATACAGAAGAAGCCGTTCTTGCAGGACGGCTTCTTTTTTTGACAGTATTCAATTCACTTCAGTATTACTCTCTTTTTTGCAATTGTTTTTTCATGGCCAGGAGGCCGAGTATGGGGCCGATGGCGAGGATGAGGTACAGGTTCCGGGGGGCGATATAAGGGCGGAGATAATTGATGGTTTCGATGCTGCAGATGGTGATGGCAAAACCGATGGAATTGGTGATGGTTAAAGCGGTTCCCCTGATTTCGGCAGGGATGGCTTGCGCTACCAGCGTGGAGAATTGCGGCGAATCGGCTACCACCGACATCCCCCATACCACTAAAAACAAACAGAATACAGGAAAAGAAAAATGAAAGAACAGCGGCGAAAGTAAACAGCAAGAAGCTGAGATTACCAGAGCCAGAGAAGCCGTTCGGGCACTTCCGATACGGCGCGAAAGATATCCACCTCCTATGCAGGCTATAGCACCCGCACTGATGATACAAAAAGAGAGCATCGGCACTGATTGCCCCGTACTGGTATACTGATCGAAATAGGTATAGAGAATGGATGGTACAAAGGCCCAGAAAGTATAGAGCTCCCACATATGCCCGAAATACCCGAAAGCTGCCGACCGGAATAGTCCGTTTCGGAAGATTCGCCGGAGTACGGATGGATCAAACCCATTACTCCTGCTGCGGTATGGGCCATCGGGTACAAAAAACAGCATTGTGATTCCACCCGTTACTGATAAAAGGGAGCTGACAATCATCACTGCTTTCCAGGAAAAACTGCTTGTATACACATGAACGAGGTGCGGGAAAGCGGTTCCCAATACCAATGCACCCACCAGCCAGCCCAATGCTTTGCCTAAGCCTTCTTTGTGATAGTCGGCCGCGATTTTCATCCCCACCGGGTAAATACCCGCGAGAAAAAAACCGGTCATGAAACGGGCCACCAGCAACAGCGAAAATCCATCAGCCACAAAAACAGACAGATTGGTCAGCGCTGCAGCCATGGCACAGGCAAAAAATACACGGAAAGGCGAAAACCGGTCAGACACGGTAAAGACGGCGAATAACAACGTGCCGGTGATAAAACCCAGTTGTACGGCAGCTACCAGATGACCCAATGCATCGGCAGAAAGACCGAATTGGCGGATAATATCAGTAATCGCCGCATTACCGGCAAACCATACAGAAGTACAGGCAAACTGTGCGGCCACAATGTAGGGAAGTACCGTTATCGACCTTTGCTTTTGCATAGATAGCGGAATTGATACCTGCGGGTAACAGGCAATAAAAAATTACCGGTTTTTACCGGTA
>SCVK01000445.1 GCA_004297075.1 Chitinophagaceae bacterium | reverse complement strand
CAGCTCGAGACCTTGCGCAACGCACCGGCCGATAACGGGGCGTTGGTCGGGTCGCTGGTGCGACGGGCGCGCGAAAAAGGGATTGAGGGGAATTTCGCAGGGCCGGCGACCGAGATCGTCCGAACCAAGATACAGCCGGCGCTCGATCGGCAGATCGCACTGATGAAGGAATTGCGTGGCAGAACCCCTGCAGGCGCCGGTGTGTGGCGCATTCCCGATGGGGAGGCGATCTATGCCGCGGCGCTCGCCCAGGCGACGACGACCAATTTCACGCCGGACGAGGTCCACAAGATGGGCCTGGATCAGGTCGCCCAGATCAGCGCGGAACTCGATACTATCCTGAAGGGCCAGGGGCTGACCAAGGGCAGCATCGGCGAGCGCCTCACCGCGCTCAACAAGGATCCGCAGCAGCTCTATCCGAGCACGGCGGAAGGCCGGGCCGCGCTGATCGCCTCGCTCAACGAAGGCGTCAAGGCGATGTACGCCAAGCTGCCGCAGGTCTTCGCAGAAGTGCCTTCGGCGCCACTCGAGATCCGGGCCGTCCCGGTCGAGATCCAGGACGGCGCGTCAAACGGCTATTACAAGCGGGCGACGCTCGACGGCTCGCGACCGGCGATCTATTTCATCAACCTCAAGGATGTCGGCGACTGGCCGAAATATACGCTTCCCTCGCTCACCTATCATGAGGGCGTGCCGGGGCATCATCTCCAGATCAGCCTCGCCCAGGAGTCGAAGGATATCCCGACCCTGCGCAAGATCAGCTTCTTCGGCGCCTATAGCGAAGGCTGGGCCCTGTATGCCGAGCAACTGGCGGACGAACTCAAGGCCTACACGCCGATCGAACGGGCGGGCTATCTCCAGTCCTTTCTGTTCCGGGCGGCGCGATTGGTGGTCGATACCGGTATCCACACCCGCAAATGGGACCGGGAGAAGGCAACCGCCTATATGGTCGAGACGACAGGTTTCGCGCAGCCGCGCTCACAACGCGAGGTGGAGCGCTACTGCACCCAGCCCGGCCAGGCC
>SCVK01000554.1 GCA_004297075.1 Chitinophagaceae bacterium | reverse complement strand
TCGGCCGGCATCGGTGTCACCACCGCCATCGTTTCGACGCTGACCGGCGTGCCGGTCCGCAAGGACATCGCGATGACGGGCGAAGTAACCTTGCGCGGGCGCGTGCTGCCCATCGGCGGCCTCAAGGAGAAGCTGCTCGCGGCGATGCGCGGCGGGATCACCACGGTGCTCATCCCGAAGGAGAATGAGAAGGATCTCGTCGAGATCCCGGCCAAGATTCGCGATGGGCTGAAGATCATTCCGGTCAGCCATGTGGACGAGGTGCTGGCGCTGGCGCTGTCCGATCACCTCACCGCGATCGATTGGACCGAGGCCGATGAACTGGCGCTCACTCTGAAGGGCGCGACCAGCCCCGACGGCAGCGAGGTGGCGGTCCGGCACTGAGCCTTATTGCAGATTTGCAGGTCATGGGCCGGGCTGTGAAGTCCGGCCCTTTACGTGCGGCTTGTTCAAGACCACCGCCGTGTTTCGCAGTTGATCCTGTAAACAGATGTCCTTCGATGATTGGCGATTCCAATGGCGAGCACGAGCAGTTGCGGATAGCTCCATAGCGCCGTCGCATCGTAATAAAGCTGAGAAAACATGCCGGGCATCAGTGGCGCAAGGTGCGAAAGAAGTGCCACGCCTGCGAAGGCGGCAAGCCATAGAGGCCAAAATTTCTTCGAACGTAGAGCGATTCCATACAGCAGTAAAAACATCGCCGCATCTACGGCTACAAGCGGTAGTTCGACCTCTGTGTATCGGAGCTGAAAGAAAGCAACGGCCAGAACACTGGTATATGTGTTCACTACAATTACCGATATCGCGATGCGTTCCTCCCACCCGCCGCGGAAACCGGCATAAAGGCATACTGACCACATTAGAAACCCATACAACAACGGGCGGAATGTCAGTAGTAGTGGGAGATATGCGACCAGCTTGTCCGTCAATGTCACGCGATATCACCCCAAGTGCTGGTCGTGTGATGCCCTTCGGATTATAACGAATAAAACTATCAGCATGGGATAGCCCCAGATCGCCACTGCGCTGCCATAGCCCCAAGGGATAATATGTGGCACCCACGGCGCGAAATGAGCCAGAGTTGCCAATATTTGCATGGCCACGAGCCAGAGTGGCCAGAACTTATCTGAGCGCAGAGCGAGCCAAAGCAGGATAACTGCGAGCGTAGCATCGACTGAGACAACGGGAATTTCTAAATTGGAATACCGCGTCGCAAAGGGTCTTATAACGATCCACGTCAGATAGGAGCTAATAAACAGGCCCAGCGCGGCGATGCGCTCCTCAAGCCCGCCCTTTCTCAAGGCGTAGATGGTGGTAGCCCATAAGAGCACACCGTTGTTGAGTTGCACTGAGAAGTGACCCGGGATTTTCATTGAGAAGTGACCCGGGTGGGCGTGGATGATGTGCTGCCTGCGACGAGCAGGGTCAAGCGGGTGATTTGTCCTTTCTGGATTT
>SCVK01000359.1 GCA_004297075.1 Chitinophagaceae bacterium | reverse complement strand
CGGATAAATCATTTGCATCGGCTTTTCCTTATTTTCAGTTGAGAAACTGAGCATATATGTACCTGAAAAATATCTCCAGATGGACCGTGATTACCGGCACATTACTGATCTGGACCATTAAATTCCTGATCAGACCCCTGGTGCATATTCCTCCTCTCTTGCAACCATTGGTGGGTTTTGCGCCTAACCTGATCGGTTCTTTCCTGCTGCCTTTTGGGGCCTGCTGGTTTTTTCAACGGTATTTCAGGTTACAGACACAACGCGATCTTACGTTTACCTGCTCTTTCGGATTACTGTTAGTGATCATCAATGAATACCTGCAACTGATTCCGGTATTTGGAAGAACCTTTGATTATCTCGATATTTTTTCTTCTGTGATCGGCGTATTCTGCGGGCACCTGGTATTTGGCCGTTTGATGGGCTCGCAGATGGCGCAGGCAAAACAGTCTGCTTTGTAACAGACTGTTTTGTGAGCTTTTTATGTCAATAAGAGAGAAACGAAGAGAAGAAGGGCAAAGAAGTTACAATTACAATTAATTTTTTCCGTCTTTGGTATCCAGAATTACGGGTGTTTTACCGCCGCCCATGATAATCACTTTTGCATTGGGAGAAGTGATCAATCCTTTCATCACCTGGATCTGTTCGTATTGCAGCTGTTTATCGCCCAGTCCTGAACTGATGATGCGCTGGTAATCGGCAATACCCTGGGCCTCTACCCGTTTGCGCTCGGCTTCCTGTTTTTCTTTCTGTAATACGAATTCCATTTTCTGGGCATCCTGTTCCGCTTTTATCTTTTCTTCAATGGAACCTTTTACGGTATTGGGCAGGGTAATATTGCGTACCAGTAACTGCTCCAGTACCAGGCCACGTTTTTTAAAATCGGTTTCGATGCTTTTAAAGATCCGTCCCTGAAAAAGATCTCTTTTGTTGGAGTACAGATCAACCGCTGTAAAATACACCGCATTGTCTCTGATCTTGGTACGGGTAAGCGGACGAACGATCTTATCGCGGTAATCAAGCCCTGTTTCTTTTACAATGTTAGGCGCTTCGGTACTGATTACTCGGTACAAAACCGTCAGGTCAATGATCACTTCCAATCCATCGGCTGTAAGTACGCGAATGGCATCATCTCCTTCTTTATCTCCTTCATCATGCACGCCACTCATGGTATAGTTTTGTGTTTTGATATCAATGGTGTTCACATCAACCAGGGGATTGATGAAATTCAGTCCGCTGGTAAGAATATCGTTGTCTACTTTCCCGAACAGGGATTTTACACCGATCTGTCCGGCATTAATCTGTTTGATGCAGGAGGTCATGATGCCGATCACGATCACAGCAAGCCCGGAAATACGCAGGCCCACCGCCAGTTTCCGTAGATCTTCTCTTTCTTTATTCATGGCAATGGCGGTAACCAGTAAGATCACGCCGAGGATAATGAGTATCATATAGTTGCTTTTAACTTAGTGGATGGTTAGTCGCGGAATTGATCCGAATATTACACTAACTGCTATGATCCGATACGATCACCCATTCACCTTTGATCTTTCGCAGGATCAGGGTATAATGCCCGCTCAGGTTACCGATGGTTCTTGTGAGCATCCATTTGCCCAGCACAAAATAGCAGTCTGGTGAAAGCGCCTGTACTTTCAGGATATCAAAATTAAGCTTGCCCATCGCCGTTGTATCCGGGTAACTTTTCAGGTAGTTCTGCAGGGTAGTGCGATACCCGTAGTTGGCCCCTTTTTTGCCTACGAATAAGAGGCTGTCATTGTTCCAATACCCTTTCATAAACCCGGCAATATTGCCTTTGTTCCAGTCGCTCATCTGCCTTGCCAGCAGGTTACGGATGGTTTGTTCGTCTTTGTTCTGGGCAGAAGCGGTGAGAAGGAATACAGTAGTTAGCAGGGTTAAAAGAAGTTTCATGTGTGCAGATTATATTGGTAAGCTACGAATTAAATTAGATTAGCGGATTGGCAGATTCTTTAATCCTGTAATGCATAATCCGTTAATCCGCCAATCCTCTCCTGGCTCTCACCATTTCGCGTTTGCCCCAGGGACCGGGAATTTTTGTTACCTGGAAACCGGCTGCTACCATGGCTTTTCTAACCACTGATTTACTGCAGTAGGTAACGAGTACACCGCCGGGTAAAAGCAGGTTGTATAATTGTTGAAATACGGCTTCGGTCCAAAGTTCGGGTTGGTAGGTGGGAGAGAAGGCGTCGAAATAAATACAGGTAACATCATTTACCCCTTCCAGTGTAAGCAGTGAGCTTTTGTGTTTCCTGAGTGTAAAAAAGGGATCAATGGTGATCGCTTTTTCCCAATTGGCTTCGTGAATGGCGAGGAAACCGGACTGGTCCTGCAAGCGTTGCCCGTAGTTAAGCTGGCCGATCTCTTCTGCACTTATTGGGAATAATTCTATTGCTGTATATAAAACGGGATGCTGGTGTTGCCGGGCTTCCTGTAGGGTAAGCAAGGCATTCAGGCCGGTTCCGAAACCTATTTCAAGAATATGTATGGGAGCTGTAACAGAATGAAACAGCGCTTGTAAGCCGGCTTCTATAAATACATGACGGCTTTCGCCAACAGCACCGTGGTGACTGTGGTAAGTAATACCCGCATCCGGCAGGGCTATTGTATGGGATCCGTCTGCCGTTAATCTAATTTCTCTTTGCATCGCTTTGCAAAATACTTAACTTACCCGCATGGAGTATGTAACACATTTGCAGAAGGATAAAAAGCTGGCTAAAATCATTGGTACGGATCTGCA
>SCVK01000358.1 GCA_004297075.1 Chitinophagaceae bacterium | reverse complement strand
GGAACTTACTGCCCCTGTCTTTGTATTCGGCCATGGCCGTTTTTTCGATGGTAAGGTAATAATCCGGTTCGCTCATAAAGTATCACCAAATGCAATGAGGTAAATAGCCAGCAAAGATAATGCGATACCAACCCAGTTGAGCCGGGAGAGTTTTTCTTTGAACAACAGCCAGGCCACCAGCGAACTGAATAAGACAATACCCATATTGTTAACCGGTATGCTGGCACTGCTTTGCCAGGGGCTTTCTTTCAGAAACCTCACCAGGCACCAGATTGAAAAATAGTTGGGGATCCCGATAAGGATACCTGCCAGTAGGTTCTTCAGCGAAAACTGCTGTTTACCACGGAAATACTGTACCAGCAATATCGTAGTTCCGATTGTACCCGCCGAGAGAAAACCGCTGATGAGGTAGGCATTGTAATTGGCATCGGTCACATAGGTTTTCTGAACATGGTTGATGAGGGCATCCAGCAACCCACTTCCCACAAACAGGATCAGGGGTAGAAAATATTCCCATTTCCGGTGAGCAGGATGATGCGCCTCCGTATTTTTCTGTTGCGGGTAACAGGTTAATACCACCGCCAACAGGGCCAGCAATACACCCACCAGTTTCCAGCCCGCTACGGTTTCATTATACAGATAAACAGATAATACTACGGGAATAATCAGCGATAATTTATTGGCCACCGAAGCCACCGCCACACTGATTTTCTGTGCGGTAATACCCACCACATTAAAAATTGATACAAACAATACCCCCATTACACAGGCCCAGCGAAACCAGGGTGTCTGCATCACTTCTGCGTTTACTGGAAATGAACCATTTACCACAGAACCCGTTATTACACAGGTGATATAATTGAACACGATGGCCTGAAAAATACTGACACCATATCTCTCACACATTTTAAAAGCCAATGTGAGATAACTGGTTAGTATGATACTGCCTAGGAGATAGAGCATGGTGGGGTTGTTGGTTTATTGGTTTACTCGTTTATTGGGTTACTGGTTTATTAGTTTACAGGTATACTGGTTTGTTGATGTAGGTAGATAAGGTGTCGGTGGCTATCTGTTCTGTTTTTGCCGGTACGGTTTGCGGCAAAACAGGTGCTGGCAGGCCTTTGGGTATCGCGAGCTGAGGGTTGGTGATAACGCGGGCTTCATCCCAGAGACCTTTGTTAATGAAGGATTGGACCAGAGCGGCACCGCCTTCCACAAGTATACTTTGCAGGTTCTCTTTATATGCCACTTTTAGTATCGCATCAATCGTATCTTCCGTTGCTGCTATTTTTTGGTAGCTGAGGTTTTCGCGTTCTTCCGCTTTTACGGTATTGATCACAATAGTTCTCTGCTGCTGATCAAATAAGTGCAGGGTGGCTCGTAAGCGCAGGTTCCTGTCTACTACCATCCTTACCGGACTCTTACCTGTCCATAAGCGATTGGTCAGTGAGGGATCATCCGCCAACGCAGTATTCGTACCTACCACGATCGCGGCTTCTTCGCTGCGCCATTGGTGAACCAGTCGGTTGGTGCAGGCATGACTGATCAGTAAACGTTCTTCTCCTTCGCCGGCTATCAACCCATTGGCCGTTTGTGCCCATTTGAGAATGATATAGGGGCGATGCTGTGTAACAAAAGTGAAAAAACGTTTATTCAGTTCCCGGCACTCAGCTTCCAGCACACCAACAGTTACCGCAATGCCGGCATGCTGCAATTTTTCAATTCCTTTTCCATCTACTTCCGTAAAGGGATCCCGGCAACCGATCACTACGGTTTTGATCTGATGACGGATAATCAGATCACTGCAGGGCGGGGTTTTCCCAAAATGGGCGCAGGGCTCCAGCGAAACATAGAGGGTCGACAGAGGAATCAGCGGTTGGTCTGCCACTGACACACTATTCAGGCAGTTCACTTCTGCATGGGCCTCTCCATACACCTGGTGGTAGCCCTCCCCGATGATCCGGTTCTCATACACCAGTACCGCCCCCACCATGGGATTGGGAGCCACAAAACCTGCCCCCAAACGGGCCAGTTCCAGGCAACGGTGCATATAGGTCTGATCAGTCTCTTTCATACAGAATTGGCAAAAATAACCAAATGGTGCTAACATTGCAGCATGACCCTCACCCAAGCACAGGTTACCACCCGCTCCATGCTGTTATCGTATTACGATACAAGGGAAGCTGCCCAGATCTGCGACTGGGTGCTGGAGCATGTTACTGGTAAAAAAAGGATCGACCGGTTGATAGATAAAGAGGCTATGCTAACTGCAGATCAGCAGTTGCGTCTGGCACAAATACTGGCAGAATTACAATCTCACCGCCCTATCCAGTATGTATTGGGGGAAGCCTGGTTTGCGGGCATGCAATTCTTTGTGAACGAAGCCGTACTCATACCCAGGCCGGAAACAGAGGAACTGGTGGAGTGGATTGGGGAAGATAGGCTTAAGGCGGAACGCTTAACGCGGAACGCAGAGGAAGGAACAGAGAATAACGAATATCGAACATCGAATATCGAACATCGAATATCGAACAAAGAGCAAAGAACAAAGATTATCCTGGATATTGGTACAGGCAGCGGGTGTATTCCCATTTCACTGACGAAGAAACTACCGAGCTGGTCAGTTACAGCCATAGATGTAAGTGAAGCTGCACTGATGGTGGCCCGTAAAAATGCTGCCGACCTTGAAGTGGACGTACAGTTTCTGCAAACTGATTTTTTAGATGAATGGCAGTGGCCGCATTTGCCCGTTGTTGACCTGATCGTGAGTAACCCGCCGTACATCAAAGTGGCTGAACGGCAGAGCATGGCCAAACATGTATTAGACTTTGAACCCTCACTTGCTTTATTTGTGCCGGATGATGATGCCTTGCTGTTTTACCGGAAGATCGCCGCATTTGGAAAAACACACTTGCGTGCGGAGGGAGCTGTTTTTGTTGAGATCAATGAAGCACTGGGTCAGGAAACGGTTAGCTTATTTGAGCAGCAGGGGTATACCGTTACACTCCGGAAAGATTTACAGGGAAAAGATCGAATGATCAAAGCTACCCTACCCCATTAACCCTCTGTGCGCCTCTGTCACTCCGTGTCTCTGTGTTGAAAAAAAATGATTGTGTAACTGTGAGGATTTTTTCAACACAGAGACACAGAAAGAAGGAGTTACACAGAGAAGATTCAGTATTATTTCTGACCGCCATTGTCTACAGCCATTACCGGCGTAGCACCTAATTTTTTGATCACCTGCATTACACGGATGGCCGTGCCGAGATGGGCAGTACTATCACCATTGATCACCACGGAAGGTTTATCGGTTTCTTTGGCCAGATAGGCTTTTAATTCTTCTTCCAGCGCCTCGATGGTGATGGGCTTCTGGGCAAGGAACAGGTGTTGATCTTTGTCTACAGTGATCACCACTGTCTGTTTGGACCGGGTATCACTTTTGGCTTTGGGATTGGAAACCTTGATCACATTGGGATTAGCCAGTGTAGAAACGATCAGGAAAAACAACAGCAGGATGAACAGAATATCGTTCAGCGCGCCGGTATGCACTTCGGGGTGCGTTTTTAATCGTTTCCTGATATTCATGTTACTTAATTCAAAAGTAAAAATTCAAAATTCAAAA
>SCVK01000357.1 GCA_004297075.1 Chitinophagaceae bacterium | reverse complement strand
CACATGTAATACGCCGATCAGGTATTTTCGCTCCGCTTCGGCATGCCATTCTTCTATCCATTCAAATTTTTCGCGGGGAATATATTTCCAGTCATCAAAACTGATATACACTTTCAGATAATAATCATGTGTTAGTTCATTGGGTGTATGATGGTACAATTTCTTGTATTCATACCGGTAATCATACCGCAAAGCACTGATATCGCTCAATACAGCCGATGCCGTAGGGAAACTGCCCGCCCCTTTTCCGTAAAAGAATTGTTTATCAGAAAAGCCACTTTCTATCACTACGCCATTGTATTCGTTTTTAACAAAGGATAAAGGTTCGTTCAGTTTCACAAATTGCGGCAGTACAAAAGCCGCCACTTTACCATTTTTTAATTTCTGTGCCTGGGCTATCAGTTTGATGTCGAGATTCTTTTCCTTGGCCACTACCGCATCCTGTAACTGTATATTCTGAATGCCGCTGAAAAGAATATTATCCGGATGCTCCACAATGCCATAAGCATGGTTCAGCAGGATGGTCCATTTGTTTACGGCGTCATATCCTTCCACATCCAGCTTGGGATTACTTTCCGCAAAACCCAATTGTTGGGCCAGCAGCAAAGCTTCCTGGAAATCCAGCCTGTCTTCAAACATTTTGGTCAGAATAAAATTGGTGGAACCGTTTACAATGGCTTTGATCGAATGCAGCAGATCATTGTCATAATATTCTTCGAGGTTCCTGATCACGGGGATGGATGCACAGGCGGCAGCTTCGCAAAGAAAAGGAAGACCGGTTTCCTGTTGCAATGCCAGAATTTCCGGCAGGTGTTCCGCAATCATTTTTTTGCTGGCGCTTACCACTGCCTTACCGTTGCGCAGGGCAATCGAAACAATCTCAAACGCAGCATTGGCATCATCAATTACTTCTACTACCACATTAATACTTTCATCCTGTAAAACCTCATCCCTATCGGTTGTGAACAGGGAAGCCGGCGCATTCCGCTGTTTCCCGGGATTTTTAATACATACTTTTTTGATAGTGGCCTGTAAGGAAGGTGTTTGCTGTAATACTTTGTATAAACCTTCGCCTACTACGCCAAATCCGAATAATCCGATCGTTAACTGTTTGTGTGTTTCCATAATGGAGTTGCTGTTTCTACTTTAAATTAGCTATATGTCTTATGCCTGTTGTAAAACCTGTTTTGTTTGCTGAATAGCGATAAATGCCTGCTCCAGATCTGCTAACAGATCTTCTGCTTCTTCCAGCCCGATCGATAATCGCACCAGGCTATCCTGCACACCTGCCGATCTTCTTTTTTCCGCAGGAATGGATTTGTGCGTCATGTTGGCCGGATGTGAGATCAGGCTTTTGATACCTCCCAGGCTTTCTGCCAGTTTGAATAGTTTGGTTTTGGTAACCAGCTGTACAGCCGCTTCTTCCGTATCATTCTTCAGTGTAAAAGAGATAATCCCGCCAAAACCCTTCGCCTGTTTTTTAGCAATGTCATGGTTCGGATGTGTTTTCAAACCGGGGTAAAATACTTTGTCTACGAGGGGATGCTGTGTCAGGTATGCTGCAACGGTTTGTGCGCTGGCACAATGCTGTTTTACACGCAGGTGCAGGGTTTCTATTCCACGTATCACCAGCCAGCTGTCGAAGGGGCCCAGAATATTCCCACAGGCATTTTGCAGGTACTTGATTTTAGCGCCAAGTTCAGCATCTTTGGTTACCACCAAACCTGCTATCAGATCGCTGTGCCCGCCGAGGTATTTGGTGGCACTGTGAATCACAATATCGGCGCCCAGGGCAAGCGGTTGTTGTAACACCGGCGAAGCAAAGGTATTGTCTACACAGAGTAAACAGTTTTGCGCTTTGGCCAGTTTGCCAATGGCTTCAATATCTGAAATCTTGAGTGTTGGATTGGTAGGCGTTTCCAGCCAGATCAGTTTGGTTTGCGGGGTAATGGCATCGAGCAGATTGGTTACATCAGAAGTGTCTACGTATTTTACCTTGATCCCGAACTTCTCATATACATTCGTGAACAGGCGAAAAGCTCCCCCATAAATATCATCCACAGCAAGAATCTCATCGCCGGTTTGCAAGAGTTTTACGATCGCATCAATGGCTGCCAGTCCGCTGGCGAAAGCCAGTCCCACGGTTCCTTTTTCCAGTTGCGCAATCAACTGCTCCAGTGTAGCGCGTGTTGGATTGCCACTCCGGGCATAATCATATCCTTTGTTCACACCTGGTGCCTCCTGTACAAAAGTGGAAGTCTGGTAAATAGGAACCGAAATGGCTCCTGTTAACGGGTCTACCGGAATGCTGTGGATCAGTTCTGTGGCTGTGCTCATTGTTAATCAGTTTGCCCCCGGATCTTAAAACAAGTAGCCGGAGAGGTGTAGAATGTTGTAAAAATTCTGTTCAACACTTAACAAGAGAAGCGAGCAGGAACTTACCGGATAAATTTTCATCGCAGGTTACCATTTGAGTACACTGCATAAAAAAAGCTCATCCGGTAAGTCAGATGAGCTTGAATATGGTGTACCACCTGGGTGGATCAATTACAAACTATTACTCTGACTTATCTTTTCCCGCCTTACAACGGGATCGGAGTTGGCACCTTCATACAACTGAGTGAGATGTATGGGTTGCCAAGGCTTCATCGGGCCAAATTCCCTCTGCCTTTCTTGATAAGTATTCTAAAGAACTGCTGCA
>SCVK01000356.1 GCA_004297075.1 Chitinophagaceae bacterium | reverse complement strand
ACCTGAATCGGATATATGCGGAAAAACTTCCGAAGTGGCGGTACAGTGCATGATCATCATGGTAAGTCCGGGTTTCAATGAACGTACGCCCTCAATGTATTTCTTTGTTTTGTAAGCCTGCAGTTTCCGATTGTCTGTTTTCATCTCTGTAGAAATAGGCCAGCCATAACTATCATTATGCAGGTCATCCAGCACGGGCAGGCCTGCATTCCAGAGCATTTTACCAATCATACGCATCTGCTGGATCTGCCCATCGGGTGCATTCATCTGGGCTTTGATCAGGGCAGCATGTCCGGCAGGCACCATGACCGGAATTTTATTCTCGATACCCAATTTCACATACCGCATGGCAAATTCAGGCGTGGCGAGTAATGTGCCCATATGGGTATCAAAATGGGTAGGTTCAAAACCCATTAACCTGGCTCTTTCCAATTGTGCTTTGATCTCTTTTTCCACTTCATCGCCGGTGGCATGTTGCACCACATCAGCTACCGAGGGCCACAATGCCCCTTCTTTGTCTACCAGACCGGGGGTAGTATTTTTACCGGATAAAGGTCCCCAGCGATAACCCTTCCATTCGGCGGTAAGTGTAAGATGCAGGCCTGCATCCAGACCCGGATGTGCTTTCATATACTGCACAAAAGCCGGCACCCAGGGGCAGGGCATCATGATACTTAAGGAACTGGCCACCCCTTGGGTGATGGCATTGATGGCACCTTCATTCGAGTCGAACGACATACCCACATCATCCACGTGCAGGATCAGCAGTTTGGTTCCTTTGGGATAACCGAGTTTTTCGGCGTAAGTGCTGTCTGTCTGCCCAGCCACAACAGCAGAGAACAAACAGAGTGACAAAAAAGAAAGCAATCGCTTTTTCATGGCAAATAGTTGATCAGAAACAATCGTGAACAGCTGGTGGAGGTCAATAAATAATTACGGCTTGCTACTTATTAATTCCTAATTATTCTTACATTCAACCTCCACAAACCGTGGTCTAAATCTAACGAAAGAAAACCAAAACAACGCTGCTTATGAAAGCAAAAACCGGCTCCTTACTGGCCTCGATGATGTTTTTCGAATATTTCATCTGGGGCGCCTGGTATGTAACCATGGGTACCTATATGGTTGAGCACCTGCAAGCTACCGGCATTGAGATAGGCGCAACCTATAGTGCATTGGCCATTGCCACCATGATCTCTCCTTTTTTTGTAGGACTGATCGCCGACCGTTTTTTTGCAGCACAGAAGATCATGGGGGTTTTGCACCTGGTGGGTGCCCTGCTGCTTTACCTGGCCACCACCATTGAACATAGTAATACCTTTTACTGGGTGATCCTGGTTTACTCACTTTTGTACATGCCTACCATTGCCCTCAGTAACAGTGTGGCTTTTTCGCAAATGACAGATCCCGGCAAGCAATTCCCCTGGATCAGGGTATTTGGTACATTGGGCTGGATTGTAGCAGGTGTATTGATCGGTCAGCTGGGTATTGAAAAAACATCCTCCACCTTCTATATGGCGGCAGCTGTTTCTGCGGGATTGGGCTTACTGAGTTTTGTATTACCCAACACACCCCCAAAAGCACAAACCACCGATGCATCGGGTGCACTGGGTACGGAAGCTTTTGTGTTGTTTAAAGAAAGACCTTACCTCATTTTCTTTATTGCGGCTATACTGGTTTGTATTCCGCTGTCTTTTTATTATGGTTTTGCCAACCCTTTCCTGAATGAGATCGGTTTTGCTAATGCCGCCAGTAAAATGACCCTGGGACAGGTATCGGAAGCGGTATTTATTCTGGCCATTCCCTTTCTGTTTAACCGCATCGGTGTAAAGAAAATGTTGCTGATGGGTATGACGGCCTGGATCCTGCGCTATATCTGTTTTGCCTATGGCAATCCTGAAACCGCCAACTGGATGTTGTACGGTGGCATCATCCTGCATGGTATCTGTTATGATTTCTTCTTTGTAACCGGTTATATGTACACCGAAAAAAAGGCTGGCGAAAAGATCAAGAATGCCGCCCAGGGACTGTTTACCTTTGCCACTTACGGTATCGGTATGTTCATCGGCACCTGGTTCTCCGGTTATACTGTTGACCAATACAAAGGGGCTGACAATACTCACAACTGGCAAAGTATCTGGATGGTACCGGCGTATATTGCGTTAGGGGTATTGATTTATTTTATTGTATTCTTTAAAGAAAAGAAAAACACTACAATAAGTAGTTAGTAATAAACATAGCCCCATGGCCATACTATTAACAATTGCCCATTCACCATTCACAACTGACTATTCACAACTCACCAAATAACACCCCATTATGAAACGAATTGCTATGTTAGGTTCCGGATTTATCGGACGTTTTTATGCAGATTCCTTACAAGGTTACAGAAGCAGGGATAAGGTATTCAGCATTTATGCCCGCAGGGAAGAAAGTGCCCGGAAATTTGCAGCAGATTACCAATGCGAACACTGGACCACGAATATGGAAGAAGCCATTTCGCACCCGGATGTGGATATTGTCTGTATCGCTTTACCCAATAACCTGCACGAAGCAGCAGTGATGATGTGCTGCAAACATAAAAAAGCAGTGATGACCACCAAACCACTGGGCCGGAATGCAGAAGAAGCCAAACGCATGTTACTGGCGGTAGAAGAAGCCGGTATTTTTAACGGTTACCTCGAAGACCTGGTATATACTCCCAAATTCATCAAAGCCAGCCAGAGTGTAAAAGAAGGCGCACTGGGAAGGATCCTCTGGGCCAAATCAAGGGAAACACACCCTGGCCCGCACAGCGACTGGTTCTGGGATATTGAACAGGCCGGTGGCGGTTGTATTCTGGATCTGGGTTGCCACTGCGTGGAGATCACCCGGAGTTATATCGGCAAAGATATTAAACCGGTAGAAGTCATGTGCTGGGCCGATACACAGGTAAAACCGATCGATGCAGAAGACCATGCCATTGGTTTGGTAAAATACGAGAACGGAGCCATCGGACAGTTTGAAGTAAGCTGGACCTTCCGCGGCGGACTTGACCTGCGCGATGAAGTGATGGGAACCGAAGGAACCATCTGGATCAACAGTTTTTTGCGTACCGGTTTCGATATGTTTACTACCGGTAAAGGCGGAGATTATATTGCTGAAAAAGCGGAAAGCAATACCGGCTGGTTATTTCCGGTGGGAGATGAACTGAATGAGCTGGGATACAACCACATGTTCATGGATATGTTCAATGCCATGGAAAAAGGAGTAGATCCGAAAGAAACCTTCTATGATGGTTATGTGGTTAATGCCATTCTGGATGCCGCTTATCGCTCGGCCAAGACCAAAATCTGGGAGCCGGTGAAACTCGATATCTGGAGAGGCAGAACGGGTTTGAGTAAAGAAAGTCACCTGGTAGAATATGATGCGGACCATTACCTTGTAAAAGAAGAAATGACGCATTACGGCACTAAAAAACTTATCCTTAAAAACAAACAATCCGGCAAGATCATTGAGCGGATTATTGAATAAGGGATCCGCAGATTCCGGAAAAAACTCTGTGCCCCTCTGTATCTCTGTACCTCTGTGTTGAAATTCTATTACCGCTGAATCATTCAAAGTCATCAGTTCTTTTCAACACAGAGGCACAGAGAGAGGGAGTTTCACAGAGACTGCATACTGTTCATCTCTCTTAATTCATCTACATGCTATACAACCGTCATTATTGGTTAATCATAACCCTCTTAATGGTGGTAGTAGTCGCCTGTCAAACAACCCCAACCGAATGGCCGGTATATGGTGGTAATAAAGCGGGTACGCATTACTCTGCACTTACAGAAATCGATACAACCAATGTGGCTCAATTGCAACCAGCCTGGGAATATCATACAGGCGACGCAGAAGAGAAAACGCAGATTCAGGTAAACCCCATCATTGTGAACGGCATACTCTACGGTGTATCGCCCAGGCTAAAACTCTTTGCACTGGATGCTGCTACCGGTAAAGAACAATGGGTATTTGATCCGGTAGATACGGTCACAGACAAACAAGGCAAGGGTTATTTTTCGATGAATGTTTGCCGGGGTGTAACCTATTACGCCAATAACGGGAAAGATGCCCGTATTTTTTACGCAGCCGGCTCTCATCTCTATTGTATTGATGCGGCTAATGGCAAACCAGTGTCTACCTTTGGCACAGCAGGTAAACTGGACCTGCATAAAGATCTTGACCGGGATGTTTCGGATCTGTATGTTGCATCCACCACGCCGGGTATTATTTACAAAGACCTGATCATTATTGGTACAAGAGTAGATGAAGGGGTCACTGCCGCCCCGGGACATATCCGTGCTTATGATGTGCATAGTGGCCAACTGAAATGGATCTTCCATACCATTCCACAACCGGGCGAAGAAGGATATAACACATGGGACGATAAAGAAGCCTGGAAACACATGGGCGGGGCCAACGCCTGGTCGGGCTTTAGTATGGATGAAGAAAAAGGCATTGTGTTTGCACCCATTGGTTCGGCTTCCTATGATTTTTATGGAGGTAAAAGAACCGGGCAAAACCTGTACGCCAATTCTGTACTGGCACTGGATGCGGCAACCGGCAAACGAATCTGGCATTTTCAAACCGTGCACCATGATCTCTGGGACAGAGACCTGTCCACCGCACCGGTGTTAGTAACGCTTAATAAAGACGGAAAAAATATAGAAGCCATTGCACAGGTAACCAAATCAGGTTTTGTTTTTTTACTCGACCGAAAAACCGGCAAACCCGTCTATCCCATTATTGAAACACCGGTACCTGCTACATCAGATCTTCCGGGTGAGAAACCCTGGACCACACAACCCATCCCAAGTTTTCCCCTGCCCTTTGTCAGACAATTACTCACCGAAAAAGAGTTGAATCATATCGTATCCGATTCCTCCTACCAGGATATCAAAAAAAGATGGGCGGCCACCCAACACGATCATTTGTTCAGTCCTCCTTCCAAACAGGGCACGATCATTTTCCCGGGTTTTGATGGCGGAGCAGAATGGGGTGGCCCTGCCTATGATGCCAGTACCGGACTGCTGTATGTAAACGCCAGTGAAATGGCCTGGATCTTAACCATGGTAGATACCAAAAATAGTGGGCACAATAAAGAGACCAATCTGGAAGCTGGTAAACGCTTGTATGCCACTACCTGTATGTCATGCCACGGTGCAGAAAGGCAAGGCAGTGGCAACAACCCTACACTGGTTGGTATACAACAAAAATATACAGTTGATTCTTTCAAAGCATTACTTGCTGCAGGCAGAAGAATGATGCCGGCTTTTACGCAATTAAGCGAAACGGAAAAAGAAGCGCTCAGTTCGTTCATCATGGAGCAGAAAAAAAGTCAGAACAACCCATTTATACCTCCCGCAAGAGCAGAAGATGTTTACCGTAAAATGCCATACACTTCTACCGGGTATAACAAATTCCTGACCAGAGAAGGTTATCCGGCCATTGATACACCCTGGGGTACCTTACAGGCGATTAACCTGCATACGGGTAAACTGGCCTGGAAAACAACATTGGGTGATTATCCCGAATTAAAAGCCAGGGGCATTCATTCCGGAACAGAAAATTATGGTGGTGCGGTGGTTACTGCCGGCGGCTTATTATTCATAGCCGCCACCAGCGATCATACTTTCCGTGCATTCAATAAACGAACCGGAAAACTGTTGTGGGAGTATAACCTGCCCGCTTCCGGTTTTGCCACGCCTGCCGTGTATGAAAAGAATGGCAAACAGTATGTGGTGATCGCCTGTGGCGGCGGCAAACTGGGCAAACCTTCGGGAGATAGTTATGTGGCATTTGCATTGGGGAATAAGAAATAATAGCTGGTATACTATGACTAAAAAAGTAAAACGGGTTAAAAAGGTTTGCTAATTTTATATCCGTACAGTTCTAACCCCTTTCCATAACCAAAGAAATTTCCATCCATGTTATCACAAGACCTCTTCATCCACCATGTATATTTCTGGTTGGCATTTCCTGAAAAACAGGAAGACCATAACGCTTTATTGGCCGGTTTGAAAGCATTGAGCAAAGCGCCTTCCATCCAGCAGTTTCATATCGGCATCCCCGCTTCCACCAATAGGGATGTGATTGATACGAGTTACCAGTTTTCCTGGCTGGCTGTTTTCCCTGATAAAGCGGCACAGGATGCCTATCAAACAGATCCTATCCATTTACAGTTTGTAGCTGACTGTAAACATTTGTGGAAGGAAGTGAAAGTGCTGGATTCGATCGGCGCATATTGAAATAAAAACGTCATTTTGAATGAACCATTTCTCAATGGTCTCTCCAAAATGACGTTTCCTATTTTGTAAAAAAAACTATTTATTCCAAATTACTTCCGCCGACTTCACATTAGCCGAACTGGTGCCCAAATGAATAATAAATGTTCCGGGTTCCCAGATTTTTTTCAGTTCACTGTTAAAGAACCTGAGTTCTTCGGTAGTGATCACAAAACTGACTTCTTTCGATTCACCGGGCTGCAAAGCTACTTTCTGAAAACCTTTCAGGTCTTTCACAGAACGGCTGATACTCGCAACAGGATCGGTAATATATAACTGCACCACTTCTTCACCGGCATATTTTCCGCTGTTGGTAAGCGTAACCGTGGCGGTCAGTTTCTCCTCTCCTTGTAAGGTTGTTTTACTCAGTTTTACAGGACTGTAATCAAATTTTGTATAACTCAATCCATATCCAAAAGGATAAAGCGGATCATTGGATTCGTCAAGGTAATTGGATTTGAATTTAGCGAACCCGGTTCCATCAAAGGGGCGGCCGGTATTTTTATGATTGTAGTAAATCGGGATCTGTCCCACACTGCGCGGGAAAGTGGCTGATAATTTACCGGAAGGATTATAGTTACCAAACAATACATCGGCCACCGCATTACCGGCTTCCGTGCCAGGCGCCCATGCTTCGAGCATGGCAGTGGCATGTTCATTTTCCCATACCAGCGTTAAGGGCCTTCCGTTGATCAGCACTACTACCAGTGGTTTACCGGTTTTGTGCAGTGCTTTCAGCAATGCCTGCTGGCTGGCAGGTAAACTGATATCTGCACGACTGGAAGATTCACCAGACATATTGGAAGACTCACCCACTACTGCCACTACCACATCTGCCTTGTTGGCTGCCGCAACGGCTTCATCGATCATTTGCTGCGGAGACCTGGCATCTATCTCTGCTTCTACACCCAATGCATTCACTCTTTTGAGGAACAAAGCTGTATCATCGGTAATATTGGATCCTTTGGCAGTAATGATATTAACACTGTTACCAGCTACATTTTTGATGCCTTCCAATACACTTACCGATTGTTTCCAATCGCCGGCTACCACCCAGGTGCCCAGCATATTTCTACGGTTATCGGCCAACGGACCCACCAACGCAATGGTACCTGATTTTTTAAGCGGTAACAGCTGGTTATCATTCTTCAGCAACACCATACTATGCGCCGCCATTTTCCTGGCAGCACTGCGGTTTTCGGCGGTCAGAATATCTTTGGCGGGCCTGGCTTCATCAATATACCGGTAAGGATCATCAAAGAGACCTAATTTATATTTGGCTTCCAAAATGCGCAGACAGGCTTTGTCGATATCTGCGAGGGTTACTTTTCCTTCTTTCAGCGATTTGTTCAATGTAGTGAGTAACCCTTCTCCCACCATATCCATATCCAGGCCGGCTTTTAAGGCCAACGCAGAAACCGTTTGCAGATCGCCCAGGCCATGATTCGTCATTTCATTCAGCGAAGTATAATCAGATACCACAAAACCGGTAAAACCCCATTCTTTGCGCAGCAGGTCTGTGAGCAGCCATTTATTTCCTGTGGCAGGTATTCCATCAATCACGTTAAAAGAGCTCATGATACTACCCGCACCGGCATCTACAGCCGCTTTGTAAGGTGGGAGGTAATATTCATACATCTGCATACGGCTCATATCCACGGTATTGTATTCGCGACCCGCTTCTGCTGCCCCATATAAGGCAAAGTGTTTTACACAGGCCATCAGGGTATTGTTTTTCGAAAGATCGGTGCCCTGGTATCCACGTACCATCGCTTTCGCGATCTGGCCTCCGAGGTAAGGATCTTCACCCGAACCTTCCGAGATCCTTCCCCAACGGGCATCACGGGCAATATCTACCATAGGTGAGAAAGCCCAGTTCAATCCGTCGGCGGTGGCTTCTTTGGCAGCGATGGTAGCAGACTGTTCTATCAGTCCCATATCCCAGGAAGCAGATAATCCCAACGGAATAGGGAAAATAGTTTTATGACCGTGTATCACATCCAGGCCAAAGATCATCGGTATGCCCAAACGCGAGCCTTTCACCGCCAGGTCCTGCGCTTTACGCACTTTTTCCGGTGAAGTGATCCCGAACAAACCACCCACCTGTCCTTTTTTGATCTTGTTTTCTACATCACTGCTCACCACCGATCCGGTAACAGCGGCACCGCCGGGTATGATCAGGTTAAGCTGGCCGATCTTTTCTTCCAGCGTCATTTTGGCCATCAGCGCTTTGGCTTTGGCCGTATAAGGATTTTGTGAGAAAGTTGGAGTAGCGAGCAATAAGAGAAGCCCAATCCGGAATAGTTTTTTCATAACAAGGGTTTTGATGTGAAACAGGCCAATTCTATTGGTCTGCAGTAGAAGCGTGAATGTAGAAAAAATTAGCTGTATGACAGCTGATGAAAGTCATAAATTAAAAAGACCCGCCATTGCTGACCGGGTCTTTCACTCCAGAGGGAAGGAGTCTTGCTTGCGGAATACTATTTCAGGATTGATTGAATATTGCGGTAACTGGTTGTTATGTTCTCAAATGGTTTAGGAGCCCCATCCTGTTCTACAAAGTAATATTGCATACCGGATTCTTTGGCATGGGCAAAAATGCGTTTGAAATCAAAACTGCCGGTACCCACTTCCAGGATCTTTTCAAAGCCGGCATCCATGTCTTTCACATGCCAGAGATGAAAACGGCCGGGATGTTGTTTGAACATGGCCACAGGATCTTTGCCGGCCTTTAATGTCCAGCCCAGGTCCAGTTCCATTTTCACGAGGTTCTTATCTGTCTGCGACAGGATCAGCTCATACGGCACTACCCCATCCACGGTTTTGAATTCTGCATCATGGTTATGATAGGCAAATAACAGGCCAGCTTTTTTAGCGGCTTCTGCAGATTTGTTCAGCACTTCAATAGAAGATTTGATCTCATCCAGCGAACCGATCGGTGTGTTGGCACATACCAGGTATTTTACGCCCCCTTCTGCCGCCTGGTCAACCAGTTCCTGATAATTATCGCGCAGGTTTTTCATGGGAGGGATCACCATTGGTTTCCCATCGGCACCCGTGGGCATTTTGGCTCCGGGCGGTAACTTAAAAGGCGCTCCCAATACATGGTGCGAACGCCAATGCATGCCCATGCCGTTCAGGGTGCGGGCAAATTCTTTGGCCGACATGCCATAAAAACCACCTTTTTTACTGAAGGCAGATTCGATCTCGGTATAACCGATATCCGCGATCTTTTTCAGGTTGCCGGGTACATCTTCATCCAGTATACCAAACAGGGTAAACAACTGGAGCCCCACACCTGGCAGAGCATTTTTTTCCAGTAACGCCTTCGCTAAAAGTTCTTTGTTCAGCAACAGGCCGCCGAGCGTCATAGCGGCTGTATTTCTCAGAAAATGTCTGCGTGTATTCATTTAGGTGGTTTGAGTAATATCGATCTCTTTTGCAGAAGGATATTCGTGAATGATTTATTTGTAGGTGAGCCCGAATCCGAATTTGTACAAAGGATCTTTTGAATCATAAGGCAGATCTTCTTTCTGTTTACGAACCGCATCCATCGAAGAAGGTAATTCAAAAGGCAGTTTACCACCGGGTTTGGCCTTGCCGAAAATCACATCCATCACCGCCTCATCACTCGCACCAAAATCTGCCAGCACCGCTTTGGCTTTGGCATTGATCTCGGGAAACACAGCCGGACGATCCAGGTAGATATTAACAATACTCGGAACGGTCTGTATGATCTGCAGAATACTGTCACGTTCTTTCTGCTTAAAGTCCAGGTCTCCATGATGAAACATACGGGCCATGAAATTGGGCGTTTCCACCGGCACCCAGGGCGTATTCAAGCGGAGGATCGCAATATCTGCTTCCGAAGCTTTGTTTACCACGATACCGTATTTACCTACTACTTTCGGATCCATGTTTCCGGCAAATATTTTCAGTTTCGGATTCGTGAGTGGCAAAGTATTCCCTTTTACCACAGGCGTATTTTTCAGCAATACCATCGCCCTTCGTTGTGATTCATTTCCTGCTTTGATAAAGTCTGCACGGCCAACAGTCTTCACAGCCTGGTCCACATCCACATAAGGGTTATCAAACAATCCCAATTGAAATTTCTGGCGAAGTAATCTCGTAACAGATTCATCAATCCTTGCTTCGGTCAGCTTACCTTCTTTCACCAGTTTGATCACCAGCTCGGGCGAACTCTCGCCGCCAAACTGGTCAACACCCGCATTCAGCACTTTCAGCACACGTTCTTCCGGCGTTAATTTTTCAACACCCCAGGCACGCGCAGGCCATACAAAAGAGCCCATATTCACATCGTTGATCAATCCCCAGTCTGTACAAACCACCCCATCGTATTTGTATTTTTTACGGAGCAGGTCTGTGATCATGGACTTGTTAAATGAGAAAGCCACGTTTTCGTTTGACTGGTCAACCGGGATACCATAATAGGGCATGATGGCTGCGGTGTTGGCATTGAATGCTGCTTCAAAAGGGATCAGGTGATAATTAAAATTATTACCGGGATAGATCTGTCCTTTCTGAAATTCAAAATGCGGGTCCAGTCCTTCTTTCTGCGGGCCACCACCCGAAAAATGTTTGGTCATAGCCGCTACACTGCTGCTGCTTAAACGGGCTCCTTGTAATCCTTCTACATAGGCTTTGGTCATGCGGGCAGAAAGTTGCGCATCTTCTCCAAAAGTGCCGCTGATACGGGGCCAGCGGGGTTCAGTGGCCAGATCGGCCATGGGATGCAGGGCTTCGCGAATACCAACCGACACATACTCCTGCCGAACAATATCGGCAAATTTGTTGGTGAGCGCCTCATCGCCGATGGCTGCAATCCCCAATGGCTCACACCACAGCGAGAAACCATTAGCTGCCATGGCAAAAATATTCTGACTGAACGCATTCCTGGGGTCAGAAGCAATGGTTACGGGAATGCCGAGCCTGCTTTCTTCCGCATGCTTCTGCACATTGTTGTACCAGGTAGCCAGCGCTTTTACATCGGGCACTTCCCATAGATTAATATGGTTCATTTTTTTCCCGTCCATCAATTGCGTGGCTATGGGGATGCGGGCAAAAAAACCCGCTCCGGTAAAATCATTCAAAGAGCCATCCGGTGCAATTTTGGCACCGTTGATAAACAGGGTTCCTGCTTTTTCTTCCAGTGTCATTTGTTGTAACAGGTCTTTAATCCTAACAGCGATGGGTTGTTTCACATCTTCATATGGATCCATTTTCCCGTTCTTGTTCAGGTCGCGGAAAGCAGGTGTAGATGCAGCAGATGCGTTACCAGGAAAAGCTCGCCAGGAAAGTGTTACGAGTAATATGGATAAAGCTGTCAGTAACAGCAGTACGGGGTTGATGCGGATGTTTTTCATATCATTGCGTCGTTATGACACAATAATAGGAATTAAACCGGAATATCCCAATCAAAACAGGTAGTTTTCCCTAATTTTAGCCGGTATATGAAACAGGAAACATCGATCAAAGACACGATATTAAAGGGTGGTAAATTGTTTATGCCCTCATTATCACTGGATTGCGTCATTTTCGGATTTCATGAGAACGAACTGAAAGTACTGCTACTGAAAATGAAAAGTGCCGATGCCTGGGCGCTGCCGGGCGGATTCATCTACAAAGACGAACACATTGAAGAAGCAGCCACCCGCGTACTGCGCGAAAGAACCGGGATCCAGGATATTTTCCTGCGCCAGTTCCACGTATTCGGTCATCCCAAAAGGGCCGATAAGAAATTTCACCTGAATATGCTCAAAAAAGATGGCATCAGCGTTGAGAAAGACAACTGGTTGTTGCAGCGTTTCATCACCGTGGGGTACTATGCGTTGGTAGATTTTGCCGTCGTTATTCCTGAACCCGACCATAGTTCCATTGCCTGCGAATGGCATGACCTGCATACGATCCGGGAACTGTTCATGGACCACAAAGCGATCCTCGACAAAGCATTGGAAACACTGCGTTTGCAATTGAATCATGAACCTATTGGCTATAACCTCTTACCAACTAAATTTACCATGCCTGAGATCCAGAAATTATACGAGACCATTCTCGATAAACAACTGGACCGGAGAAATTTTCAGCGCCGTATCCTCTCGTTCGGATTCATCAAACGCCTGAAAGAAACCCGTAAAGGCGGGGCTCACAAAGCGCCCTATCTCTATTCCTTCGACCTGAAAAAATACAAAAAAGCATTGCAGGAAGGATTGCAGGGTGCATGGTAATTTTTGGATACTGCAGATTGTTTATAATCAGTAAAGAGATTAACTTTATAGAGATTACTAACCAACGATGAGCTTGTCTGTTTATTATACAAGTTAAACCTGTTGTATGTCTACCTTGTTTTACAGAAACGCCTCTCTGGAAGACCTTGACAGAATTGTGGACATTTATAATTCCACGGTTCATACAAGAATGGTTACGGCCGATACCGAGCCGGTAACACCAGAGAGCCGCCTGCACTGGTTTCACGAACACAATCCCAAAACAAGACCTTTGTGGATAGTAGAAGATGAGAACAATGATATGGTAGGATGGGTTAGTTTCCAGTCTTTCTACGGAAGACCCGCTTATGCCGCAACAGCTGAGATCAGTCTTTATCTTGACCCGAAGCATAGAGGCAAAGGTATCGGTAAAAAAATCTTACACCATATCATTGATCAGGCAAAAACACTGGGGATCAATACCCTGCTTGGTTTTATTTTTTCGCACAACGACCCCAGTATGAAACTTTTCAAGACGATGGGCTTTGAAGAATGGGCCACCCTGCCCAATATTGCTCTACTGGATGGCGTGGAAAGAAGCCTTAAAATTCTGGGAAAAAGAGTTAACTGATCCTGCAAAAAAAATCGCCACAGATGTAGATACTACATCTGTGGCGGGAATATTATAAACCACCTTTCTTCAACTCTTCCACAGCAAAATTAGCGGCCCTTGCGGTCAACGCCATATAGGTGAGTGATGGATTCTGGCAGGCAGAAGATGTCATAGCTGCACCATCGGTTACAAATACATTTTTGGCGTCCCATACCTGGTTGTTTGCGTTCAGCACAGAAGTTTTGGCATCTCTTCCCATGCGGGCCGTACCCATTTCATGGATGCCATGACCGATGGCATGTCCGTTATCCCAGGTTTTTACATTGGTAACACCGGATGATTCAAACATCGCTTTCAGTTCTTCTACAATGGCTTTGCGCATTTTCTTTTCATTGTCTTTCAGTTCGCAATCCATCGACAACACCGGCAGGCCCCATTTGTCTTTTTTATTTTTATCGAGGGTGATCTTATTCTCGTGGTAAGGAAGGATCTCTCCAAAACCGGTAGCTCCGATCGACCATCCACCCGGTTCTGTTAACGCATCTTTGAATTCGCCACCGATATTCAGTTCCGCTATTTCCCTACCCCAGCCAGCTCTACTGGCACCTCCCTGATAACCAAAACCGCGCAGGAAGTCGCGTTTATCATCACCGATATTCGCAAAACGGGGAATGTAGAATCCATTGGCCCTTCTGCCGAAATAATATTTGTCTTCATACCCCGTTACCTGACCTGACGCACCGAGATTGTAATGATGATCCATTACATTATGCCCCAGTTCGCCACTGCTGCTACCCAATCCTCCGGGCCAGATCTCGGTGGCGGTATTAAATAGAACCCAGGTAGAGTTTAACGCAGATGCATTCAGGAAAACGATCTTGGAATAATACTCATAGGTCTGGTTCGTTTCGGCATCCAGTACTTCTACCCCTTTCGCTTTTTGTGTATCCTTATCATAGATCAGTTTGGTAACGATCGAAAAAGGACGAACCGTCAGGTTACCTGTTTTCATCGCCGCAGGCAGCGTAGAAGATTGCGTGCTGAAATAACCACCAAACGGACACCCTTCCCAGCAACGATTACGGAACTGGCATTGGGTACGGCCCTCGATAGGCGCTGTTAAATTGGCCACCCGCCCAATGAATAAATGACGCGCTCCCTTGTATTGCGCTTTAATACGTGCCGCCACATCTTTCTCTACACAGTTCAGATCCATTGGTGGCAGAAACTGTCCATCCGGCAGATGCGCCAATCCTTCTTTGGACCCGCTGATACCCGCAAATTTCTCTACATGATCATACCAGGGAGCTATGTCTTTATAACGGATGGGCCAGTCAACCCCTACCCCTTCTTTTGCATTGGCTTCAAAATCCAGGTCGCTTAAACGGTAACTCTGTCTGCCCCATAAAATAGAACGACCACCCAACTGGTAACTGCGCCACCAGGTAAAGGGCTTTACTTCTGTATACGGTGAATCTTCTTCATTTACCCAGGATGCCATTACCGGTTCGTTAGCCGCCCATCCCCGATGGATCACCGGATACTTTTTCCGCTGCTCCGAAGTGGTTCTACCTCTGTGTGTAAACTCCCACGGATCTTTGGATGCGGTTGTATAGTCTTTGATATGTTCATAATTCCTGCCACGTTCCAGCATCAGTACTTTTAACCCTTTTTCGGTCAACTCCTTGGCGGCCCAGCCACCACTGATACCCGAGCCCACTACAATGGCATCAAACGTATTTTGCGCCCTGGCTTTGTTGTTGAGGTTGGTAGAATCTGCAGACATTCTTTATGGATTAACGGATTAACGGATGGCGGATTAACGGATTTCAAATACCCCTAAAATCTTCGCCCCTTCCTTTTTTAATTTTTAATTTTTAATTTTTAATTTTTAATTTTCAATTTTCAATTGCCCTACACCTCCCCTCTCTTCAACTCCTCTACCGCATGATTCGCCGCCCTTGCCGTGATGGCCATGAACGTGAGCGAAGGATTCTGCGTGCTGGTAGAAGTCATACAGGCACCATCGGTAACAAATACATTTTTGCACTGGTGCAATTGGTTCCATGCATTCAGCATCGAAGTTTTGGGATCCCGGCCCATACGCACACCACCCATTTCGTGAATATCTAATCCGGGAGCCTGTTGGCTGTCTCTTGCATGGATATTGGTGCAGCCGGTTTTTTCCAGCATTTCTTTACCCTGCTCCAGAAAATCTTTGAGCAGTTTCTCATCATTATCATCATATCCCACAGACGTAACCAATTGCGGAATACCCCAGGCATCCTGCTGGTCTTTGCTTAACCGAACATGATTCGATTCTTTGGGAATGGTTTCTCCCTGCATCATCATATAGATGCCCCAGTCGCCCGCTTCAGTCATGGTATCTTTATATTCGCCACCAATGCCATCGGCCCAGGCCCTGCCCCTGCTGGCGCTGAAATGTACCATATAGCCCCGCAGAAAATCCATCTCCTGTTTATACACGTTGCGGAAGTTGGGCATCATAACGGCTGTGGGGCGACGACCATAATAATATTTATCCTTCGGTCCGTCGTAAGAAGCGGTTAAAGAGCCACGGTAATTATGAAAAGCAATGTATTTCCCCAGCAGTCCGTTATCATTACCCAAGCCTGTGGGAAAACGCGAGGACGTGGAGTTGAGTAAAATGAGGTTGGTATTTAAACAGGCCGCATTTACAAAAATGATTTTGGCGAAATATTCTGTGGCTTTGTTTGTCTGCGCGTCAATTACCCGAACCCCGATGGCTTTTTGTTTTGTCTCGTCATAAATAATGGAATGCACTACCGAGTTGGTGCGCAGGGTAAGGTTACCCGTTTTTTGCGCCCAGGGAATGGTAGAAGAGTTGGAACTGAAATACCCCCCGAACGGACAACCTCTTTCGCACAAACTTCTTGCCTGGCACTGGGTTCGGCCCTGTTGTATATGGATATCCCTGGGTTGTGTAAGATGCGCACAACGACCCTGCACCACATAACGGTCTTTGTATTGCGCCAGGAGTTTCTTCTGCATTTCTTTTTCTACACAATTCATTTCCCAGGCGGGTAAAAAATCACCATCGGGTAAAGTTTCTACCCCGTCTTTGTTTCCACTGATACCCGCAAACCTTTCTACATGGGTGTACCAGGGTGAGAGATCTTCGTAGCGGATGGGCCAGTCAACGGCAAAACCATCCCTGCCCGGACCCTCGAAATCATATTTGCTCCAGCGTTGTGTTTGTCTTGCCCATAACAAAGATTTACCTCCTACCTGGTATCCGCGGATCCAGTCAAAGGGTTTTTCCTGCACATAGGGATGCTCATGGTCTTTCACAAAAAAATGATCGGTGGCTTCGCCATAAGCATAACAACGGTTTACCACGGGATCTTTCTGCGCAACAGGCGGCGGCATTTCGCCCCGATGGGGAAACTCCCAGGGATTTTTAGTGGCGGTGGGGTAGTCTTTGATATGCACCACATCCTTACCTCTTTCAAGCAGTAAGGTTTTCAATCCCTTCTCGCAGAGTTCCTTGGCAGACCAGCCACCACTAATGCCGGATCCCACCACAATGGCATCGAAAGAATTTTGTGCAACACCTTTGGTGTTGAGATGAGGAGTGTCTGACATGGCAAGCGGTGTTCAATGATTGAATGATAGCATGATAGAATGATAGAATGATAGAATGTTATTAGTATTAACTGAACATACATTCATCTGTCATGGCTCCTTAAATCTAAAACATTATTGTACTTCTTTCCTATAACCGATCAGATTATTATTAACTTTTGGTAATTTTATACCATTCTTCAGCACAGTCAAATTCAGCAATATGGAATACAGGGAGATCGGACAATCAGGGATACAAGCATCGGCCATCACATTCGGGGCATGGGCCATTGGGGGATGGATGTGGGGCGGGGCGGATAGAAAAGAAGCGTTGGAAGCGATCCTGGCTTCTTACGAATTGGGCGTTACTTCTATAGACACGGCCCCGGCTTACGGACAAGGACTGAGCGAAGAGATCGTGGGCGATGCGCTGAAAGTATTATCCAGAGATAAGGTACAGGTATTCACCAAATTTGGTTTGCGCTGGGACCTGGCCAAAGGACAGTTCTTTATTGATAGTATCGACAATGATGGCAATCCCATTAAGGTATATCGTTATGCAGGCAAAGAAAGTGTGATCGAAGAATGTGAAAACTGTTTGCGCAGATTAGGAACGGATTATATAGACCTCTTTCAGATTCACTGGTCAGACCCTACCACACCTATTGAAGAAACCATGGAGGCGGTTCTCCAGCTGCAGCAGCAGGGAAAGATCCGCGCGGCAGGGGTTTGCAATTATACCGTAGATCAAATAAAAACCGCTGAAACGGTTTTGTCACTGGCTTCCAGCCAGTCTCCATACAGCATGGTGTTCAGGGATATTGAGAAAGAAATTGTTCCCTATTGCATCGAACACAAAAAAGCTGTGATCGCCTACAGTCCATTACAGAGAGGATTACTGACCGGCAAGATCAAACCCGGCCACCAGTTCAATGAAGGCGATACCCGCGAGGGCAATCGTTTTTATTCGGAGGAGAATATCAAAAGGATCAATGTTTTTCTGGATGAACTGCGTCCGCTGGCAGCTGATAAAAAAGCTTCGCTGGCGCAGCTGGTAATTGCCTGGACCTTACGGCAACCCGGTATTACCCTTGCCCTGGTAGGTGCCCGTAATGCCGAACAGGCCACACAAAATGCCAAAGCGAGTGAGATCAGTCTAACCAATGAGGAACTAACCCTGGTCAACCAAAAATTAGCCGGGTTATCCCTGGTTTTCTAACAATACACTGGCGCAAATCCGGAGGAATAACGGACAGAAAAATGACCTATTAGCAATACCACGGCCCGGTTCACCGTATTTCTGAGAAAAATTTTTGTTGGAAGCCCTCAGCACTTACATTTGCAATCCCATGGGGGGTTAGCTCAGTTGGCTAGAGCGCTTGCATGGCATGCAAGAGGTCGTCGGTTCGACCCCGATACTCTCCACTAAAGTCTCACAGTTTTGTGAGGCTTTTTTTTGCCCTAACCCAACTTTTACCAGAGCGTCCCGCCAGCGGCGGGAAGGTCGTCGCTTCGACCCCGATACTCTCCACTAAAGTCTCACAGTTTTGTGAGGCTTTTTTTTTGCCCTAACCCAACTTTTACCAGAGCGTCCCGCCAGCGGCGGGAAGGTCGTCGCTTCGACCCCGATACTCTCCACTAAAGTCTCACAGTTTTGTGAGGCTTTTTTTTGCCCTAACCCAACTTTTACCAGAGCGTCCCGCCAGCGGCGGGAAGGTCGTCGGTTCGACCCCGATACTCTCCACTAAAGTCTCACAGTTTTGTGAGGCTTTTTTTTGCCCTAACCCAACTTTTACCAGAGCGTCCCGCTAGCGGCGGGAAGGTCGTCGCTTCAACCCCGATACTCTCCACTAAAGTCTCACAGTTTTGTGAGGCTTTTTTTTTTGCCCTAACCCAACTTTTACCAGAGCGTCCCGCCAGCGGCGGGAAGGTCGTCGGTTCGACCCCGATACTCTCCACTAAAGTCTCACAGTTTTGTGAGACTTTTTTTTGCCCTAACTCAACTTTTACCAGAGCGTCCTGCCAGCGGCGGGAAGGTCGTCGCTTCAACCCCGATGCTCTCCACTAAAGTCTCACAGTTTTGTGAGACTTTTTTTTTTGCCATAACCCAACTTATGTAAGAGCATCCCGCCAGCGGCAGAAAAATCCTTGGTTCAATCATGAAACTCCTCACTAAAATATCGCGGTTTTGGTAAGCGCGCGCAGAAGCTGTATTTGATCGGTAAGAAGTATACACAACTTAACGAGGCCTGGTATTTCTTATCGCCGGGGTGCCCGTTTCTTTGAATGGGTATGATCCGGGAGATAGCGGCTGCTCCCTGGTGATTCGTTGATCCTCTGGCAACCTTGTGTTTATTGTCAATTCCTTAGTTTTGCATACGTATGCCTGCAACTGTCCTTATAATCGACGATGAAGAACCTTTACGCAAACTGCTTTCAAGACTGGTGGGACTGGAAGGGTTTACGGTGGAAGAAGCCAGCACACTGAAAGCAGGGATGCAGGTACTGCAACATAAGGTCATCGATATCCTATTATGTGATGTAAAACTTCCGGATGGCAATGGGGTGGACTTTGTGAAAGAAGTGAAGACAAAGTTTGCCCTGACTGAATGTATCCTGGTTACAGCTTATGGTAATATTGCCGATGGCGTACAGGCTATCAAGAACGGGGCTTTTGATTATATCACAAAAGGAAATGATAACGACCGCATTATTCCGCTCTTACACCAGGCAGCAGACAGGGTGCTCACAGCAAGGAAAAAAGCTGTTGAAGTTAAAAGCGATAGCGGTTACTGTTTCGAAGAGATCATCGGGGACAGCCCGGCTATACGCCAGGCAGTTTCACTTGCGAAGAAAGTGGCTGCAACTGATGCGAATGTTTTATTGCTGGGTGAAACCGGTACGGGCAAAGAGGTATTTGCCGGGGCAATACACGCGGGCAGTAAAAGAAACGGCAAACCATTTGTCGCTATTAACTGTAGCGCTTTTACAAGGGATTTGTTAGAGGGGGAACTGTTTGGCCATAAGGCAGGTGCCTATACGGGTGCCATAAAAGATAAGAAAGGAATTATTCAGCTAGCCGACAACGGCACACTTTTTCTGGATGAGATAGGTGAAATGAATATCGAACTGCAGGCAAAGCTGCTGCGTGTGCTGGAAACCCGCGAGTTTATCCGCCTGGGCGATGAAAAAGCAA